>JAADGA010000156.1 GCA_013152615.1 Alphaproteobacteria bacterium | reverse complement strand
GAATATTATCAAAACCGACCACGGCGACATCTTCCGGTACCCGGAGGCCACTTTCCTGTAACGCCTTGATCGCGCCGATTGCAATCAGATCGCTGGCACCGAATATGGCATCAAATTGCCGTTTGCCTTTCAGCAATTCCATGGTCGCTTCATAGCCCATTTCTTCGGAGGTGTCCGCGTCAATCTGAAGTTTCGGGTTGACCATCAGCCGGGCGTCGAGCAGGGCCTTTACGTAGCCCTGATAGCGGAGATTAAATTCCGGGCGATGTTCGCTGGCAATGCCGAGGAAGGCAATTTTCTTATGGCCCATTTCGGTGAGGTGGCGGATGGCGAGATAGGCACTGTTGAGATTGTCGCACCCGATAAAGTGGCCGGGCTGGTCGGGCAACACCGGCCCCCAGGTGACAAAATTGGCTCCCACCCGATCCAGATGGGCAATTTTCTCAACATAGGTGATATAGTCGCCGTAGCCGAGGAAAATGATGCCGTCGGCGCGGTTGGCATTCTCATAATCCGCGTTCCAGTCTATGCTTTGCTGCTGAAAGGAGATCAGCAGGTCATAGCCCATCTTGGCCGAGGCCCGGGTGATGCTGCCAAGCATGCTGAGAAAGAACGGGTTGATCAGGCTGTCATCAGTTCCCGGGTCTTCGCACAACAACAGCGCAAGGGTTCTGGTTTGTTTTGAGCGCAGGTTGCGGGCGTTGATATCAACCTGATAATTGAGTTTTTTGGCGATTGCCTGAACTTTTTCACGGGTTTTCTCGCTGACCAGCGGGCTGTCGCGCAGGGCGCGAGACACCGTCGGCTGGGACACCCCGGCCAGATGAGCTATATCAAAAGAAGTGGGTTTTTCATCTTTCATCGGTTACTGCCCTTTTACCATAGTCGCGGGATACTGACAAGAGCATGAATTATTTCGCTGGTGACCCGGGGATGATGGCGATGACCCGGGCCGGAAAGCCCGATCCATGCCGGGGTTTGGGCCAACTGGCGATGATCATCGCCCCCGATTCCGGCACTTTGTCGAGATTGGTCATCAGCTCAATCTGATATTTATTGTGGCTGAGAAAATAACGCTCCAGCGGAAACTTCATCCGTGAGGCATCAACGCCGGGGTCGGTATCGCCGGTTTCATGGCCGATGGCGGTGATATGGCGCTTTTGCAGCAGGAATTCCAGCACCGCACGGGACCAGCCGGGGGTATGGGAAATGTTATTCTTGTCCCTGTTTTGCATTTTCTGGTAGTTGGGCCATCTCTTCGACCAGTCGCTACGCAGGGCGACAAATGAATTTTTCGGGATTGGGCCGTGGCGCTTTTCCCATTGTCTGACATCGGCGAGCGATACCTGATAATCCGGATTTTTTTCGACTTCTTTGTGAATATCCAGCACTACCAGTGGCAGCAGCATCTCTTGTGGCGGAATCTGGTCAAGAAACCGCTTGCCCTTGATAAAATGCGCCGGGGCATCGACATGGGTGCCCCATTGGCCGGGAAAGCTATAATAATAAATAAGCGCACCATGGCCCATGCTGCCGACCCCGGGGGCGTAGGAATACAGCGTTTCAACCTTTTCGCCCTTAAGGCCTTCGCCGTGGGGAATCCCGGGGTAAAAAGCGTGCGTAAGGTCAACAAAGCGGGCCGATGAAAAATCCGATGAAAAATCCGGTTTCTTTGCCGGAGCCAGAAAATATCCGGTAAGCAGCGCGGCAAATAACAGGACAAGATACAGCAGTCTTTTTATCATCAGAAAGCCTTGGTAAAATAATCCGCCGACAAGATAACCCTTACTCTAATTCTTACTCTAATTCTTACTATAATTCCTGTCGGCGGGATGGCTCAGGTATCATGAATTACATGCGCCATGTTACGTCGATCCCATAAGTCCGGGGCCGGGTGATGAAATTTGCCAGCGGGTCCTGATTCGAGGAAATCGAATCGACGAGACCCCGGGTGTTAAATATATTTCTGATAAAAATTTTGGCACTCCAGTCACCCGAGTTGAAGCCGAGATGGGCATTAAAGTTACTATAGGCGCCAATCTGGGTTGAATGTGGATTAAACCCGGCACTGGCGGCACCTCTGGGGCGAAAAGTGGTCCTTGAACCGCCAACCCACGAATAGTCAAGCTCGAACACCCCGCCGATTTCATCTGTCACATTAAAGTTATACTGGCCAGAGGCACTGACGGTTAATTTCGGTACATTGGGTACCGGATCACCCTTGTGGCCGGGGAAAACCACTTCAACCAGATTGCCCGGCGTCACTCCCGGTTGATCCTGTTTCAGATAGCTATCGGTATAGGCCCCGCCCACCGTAACTTTAAGATTGTCATTGGGGCTGAATATGACATTAGATTCAATGCCCCTGATCCGAACATCTCCGGCATTGGCAATAAACTGGAAAGCCCCGGTTTTGTCCTTGCTGATGGATTGCATATTGGACCAGTCTATTTGATAGAAAGTTGCATTAAAAACTATTCTGTCATCATCAGACTGTGATTTCAGGCCGATTTCATAGTTCCACAGGCTGTCCGGAGCATAGTGACGCGGGATTTTGGCAATCAGCGGGATTGCCGCGGAATTGAGGCCGCCAACCCGAAAGCCCTGGGAGGCGGTGACATAGATCATGATGTTATCACTGGGTTTATAGGACAGATTGAATTTGGTTGTTAGCTTGTTGTTGCTGGAACTATTGGGCTTTGGCGCCGGACGAGACGCGTTCGGGAAGCCGCCAAAGGGATGGGTTTGCTGCTCAAGCGAGTTCTGCCGGGAGTGGAAATAGCGCAGCCCGACGGTTGCGGTTAATTTGTCGGTTATTTTAAAGGACGCTTCGCCAAACAGGGCTTCCTGGTCAATATTGCCATTATTGGTCCGGCCAAAGAAAGCATTACCGGTTCCCGCCAGCGCATCGGTGTTGGGGTCCCACGGGCCGCGGGCGACCCCGGTAACCGGGTCGGAGGCAATAACCTGAACCTCAAAGTTGCTTTTTTCCCGCTGAAGCATGCCGCCAACCACCAGTTGCAGCGGGCCGCTCCAGTCAGAAGCATAGCGGATTTCATTGGACCAGATGCGGCGCGACTGGGGCTGATGGGTTATCGCCGGGATTGGAACACCAAAGAAGATCAGGATCGGGGTTGAATCAAAATTATAATTCAGTCGCCGGGTAAACCAGTTGCTGGTGGCGGTGATGCTGCCATTCTCCATCTGGTAATTCGCGGTCAGGCTATAGATTTCCCAGTCATCATTCCACGGATTTTTGGTATAAGAGGTTGTCTTCAGATCCCCGCCGTAGAAAGTCGGCAAAGCGTTTGTGGGAACGTTACCGATGCTGCCGGCCGGGGTGATGCGCGACCCGCCGCCGACATTGGTCCGCTGGAGCATGATTGAGGCGTCAAGGGTGAATTTTTCACTGGCCAGCAATCGCAACATGATCCGGCCGCCATAAGTGTGCTCATCATTGATGTTCTTCGTGCCTAAACGGACATTGTCAATGTAGCCGGAGCGATCGACATTCCATGCCACCGCCCGAAAGCCAAGTTTATCCTCGACAATCGGGATATTGATCATGGCATTGGCATTCCAGTTAAAGCCGCCGCCATCAGTATTGCCGATAGAGCCATCGACATAAGCCCCGATATCACTTAAATCAGGCTTGTTGGGGATTATTTTTATGGTGCCGGACATCGAACTGGCACCGTACAGTGTTCCCTGCGGGCCTTTCAGCACTTCGATACGGTTAATATCGTATAATTTGATATCAATATTACGTCCGCCGCCGTCTTCCTTGTTGGAGCCGGTGATCACCGCTTCGTCAAAATAAACCCCGGTGGTTGACGCGCCGGTGGAATTTACCCCGCGCATGAAAATTCTCTTGTCGCCCGGACCCCGGTCTTCATAATGCAGGCCGGTGATTGTCGGCGCATAATCGGCAAAATCCTGAATACCACGGTCACGCAGTGACTTGCCGCTGATGGCCTGTATCGGAATCGGGACATCAATCAGGGTCTGGCCGCCGCGTTTTGTCGCCGTGACCAGAATTTCCTCAATCTGGCTTTTATCATTTTTTTGAACAGCGGTTTTTTCCGCACCAAAAGCTGCCGGCATTTGATACAGCAGGGCGACGCAGGAAACGCTGGCAATCAGCAGGTGGGTCGGGGACAGTATTTTTCTGCTGTGGGGGGCGGCTGAGACCGTTGAGGTTACGGCGAAATGTGAAATATTGGGGCTCATTTTCCTATCCATTCGATTGTTTCTTTCCAGTACGCCTGTGCAGCGCAGGAATCTTTGTAGAAGGACGCAACTATTTTTATTTTCACAAGTAATATGATATTTCATATGTCATGTCAAATAAAATACAAGATCAACCAGATATAAAACAGTTATAAACGGATATAAAACAGTTATGAAGTAGATTAGAAAGCTACTAAGCGCCTGGAGGTTAAATAAAAGCTAGCAGAAACCCGTAGAACGGAAGCTATCTTTTGCCGGTAGGATATTCCACAAGATACAGCGCATAGGCTTTATGGGGTCCGGATGCACGCCATCTCAAGGCTTTTGTTTCGGTTACTGTGGTAT
>JAADGA010000155.1:1151-5726 GCA_013152615.1 Alphaproteobacteria bacterium | reverse complement strand
CCGGCCGCCCGGAGCTTTAGCGTAGGAGGGGGAGCGAGGCGACGAGCAGGGGAGTATCCCCTATCTCTTAAAAAGAGAAAGGCAACCCCAAAACCCTATCCGGTTACACTCAGCCTCCGAAGCCCGCAGGGCTGAGGCAAGCGCGACCGCGCGCTCGAGCCAATGCGAGGCGGGGGAGCGAGTGCCCATAGAATTTTGGGAAGCGGGGGAGTATCCCCCATCTCTTAAATCAACATACCAGAGTCATCGGATCAGGAAGGGATACATTGATAGATTTACTATGGCATAAATTGACAAAGATTATCAATTTTCGTACGGTATTATGAATTTATTTTATGGTGGAAAAACGGGGTTAAAAACAAATGGCCTATGACAGTGAAAATATATTTGCAAAGATTCTGCGTGGGGAAATCCCCTGTAACAAGGTCTATGAGGATGAATTCGTGTTGGCCTTTCATGATATTAACCCGTTGGCCCCTATTCATATACTGGTGATCCCCAAGGGCGAATATGTCAGCATGGCCGACTTTACCACCAAGGCGTCGGCACCACAGATTGCCGGATTATTCCGCGCGGTGGGACAGATCGCACAGGATCAGGGACTGGACCAGTCAGGCTACCGCATCCTTGCCAATAGCGGCAGTGACTCCCGGCAGGAGGTGCCCCATCTTCATATTCATATCTTTGGTGGCAAGCGCCTTGGCCCCATGCTGACATAACCATTACGCCACAGAAATCCAGCCACAGAAGCCCGGCCACAGAAATCCAGTCGCAGGAACCCAGTCACAGCAACCCTGTTCGACCAGACCGGAAAGTCTGGTGTGGCCATTTTACCGTAATTCTATTTTTTGACCTTTTCAGCTTTTTTGGTCTTTTTGGCCGTCCGGGCCTTATAGGCGCGTATGGTCAAATTCATTTGATCGGCAACCCGGGTTTCAAGGACATAAGCCGCATCAAATAACCGGCCCCATTCCGCAATCTGATCCTTTGTTGCGACATCACCGACCGCCTGTCTTTCGGTGGCGATGCAATTCTGGAAATTCTGGATGGCGGGCTGGAAATCTTTCTTGACAATTTTCAGCGCGGCAAGGATTTCACCTCTGGTGGCGGTTTTGCCATTGGGAATGGCCGGGGCCAGTGGTGCCCTGCATGCGGTTTCGGCACGCGCCGTTACTCCCATGGTAAACAGGATGATAACCGAAATAAATATTGTTCGTAGCATTGGTATTGTATCCTCATTCAAATAATATTTTCTATAATTTTCGCCGAGAAACCGTCCCGGGTCAAGCTAAATATAATGACCTGATTTCAGGCGGGATTATAAATTATTCACCAGATATTGTTTCAGGTCTATATTCGGTCGTGCCCCCACATGGGTGATAACCTCGCTGGCAATGAGATTACCCATGCTGCCACAGGTCGCCAGATCATGGCCGCGGCTGTAGCCGTGAAGGAAGCCGGCAGCAAACAGGTCGCCAGCCCCGGTAGTGTCAACCAGATCATTTACCCGGTAGCCATTAATATCAATAATCTCGTCAGGACTGACGATGGTACAGCCCCGTGCGCCCCGGGTAATGGCGGCAACGTCGCAGTGCTTTTGCACCGCCTTGATCGCCGCATCAATATCGCGGGTATCATAAAGCATCAGCAATTCTTCCTCGTTGGCGAACAGGATGTCAATTTCATGTTCGGCCAGATGGCGGAATTCCTGGCGGTAACGACCGACACAGAATGAATCCGACAGGCTGAAAGAGGTTTTGCGCCCGGCGTCATGGGCGATTGTCATTGCCTTGCGAAAGGCGGTCTTGGCCTGTTCCGGGTCCCAGAGATAGCCCTCCATATAGGTGACCGCGGCCTTTTGCACCAGTGCCGGGTCAATATCCTTTTCGGTCAGGTTAACACAGGCCCCAAGGTAGGTGCACATGGTCCGTTCGGCATCCGGGGTGATCATGACCAGACAGCGCGCGGTGGAGACGCCGCTGATATCTTTTCCGGTGGTGAAGGTAATCCCGAGGGAATTGATATCATGGTCAAAAACCTGACCCAGCTGGTCATCTTTTATCTTGCCGATATAGGCAGTTTTGCTGCCCATGGAGGCCAGACCGGCAATGGTATTGGCCGCCGAGCCGCCAGAGCATTCAAGCGCATGGCCAAGTTTGCTGTAAAGCCGGTCCGAGGTTGCTTCATCGACAAGCTGCATACTGCTTTTGGGAATATCATGACGGATGAGAAAATCGTCATCAACCGTAACCAGAATATCAACAATGGCGTTGCCAATGGCGAGAACGTCGAATTTATCAGTCATATTTTACGGTTTCTGCATTATTTATTTTGGCCAAACTATAAGCAGGGCAGGCCTCATGCAAGCAGTAAAGTAACAAAGATGAAAAGATTTCTTGCCTTTTTATATAATAGCCCCATATTTTCCTGTAAGGGTGGTATCGGGGCGATGAGGATAAAAAGAACAGTGAGAAATATCATACGTGCCATCGAACGGACCCTGGACCAGATTTTTGATCCGGCATTCCTCAAAGTTTTTATCCTCGGCATCCTGACCACGATTATTGCCATGGTTGCCACCTGGTTTCTGGCCGCTTATCTGAAGGATCAAATCACCATTACCCATTTCGACTGGCAGTGGATGAATGATTTTTTCCAGTGGATTCTGGGGATTAACTGGATATTCAATATTATTTTTATCTTTTTGATGGCTATTTTCTTTCCGCCGATCGCCACCCTGTTCATGTCATTATATCTTGATGATATTATTGATGCGGTCGAGGATAAATATTATCCGGAGCGCAAGGCCGGACAGAAACTCGGCATCGGCTATCTGGCGTATCTTGGTGCGCGACTGGCGGTGGTAATCATTGTGATGAATATTATCTTCATCCCGCTGTATCTGTTCTTTTTCTGGTTGCCCTTTGTGCCGCTGGTGATATTCTATGCCCTGAACGGATATTTATTGGGCTGGGGGTATTTTGAGATGGTGGCAGTGCGGCATTTAGGGATCAGGGACGCCGGGCGGCTGCGAAAATCAATTCGCGGACAGATCATTCTGGGCGGCTTTATCATTACATTGCTCTATTCCTTTCCGGTGGTTAATCTGCTGGCGCCGATCCTTGGCGTGGCGATGCTGGCGCATCTTTTCCATCTATCCCTGCGGCAACAGGAATATTGATGCGCGACTTTGCGGTATTATCATTGCTGCTGCTGCTCGGCGGTTGTCAGAATATCCTGACTGAACAGGCGCCGGTGGTCCCTGTTCCTGTGGTCAAAGCGGTGGCGAAACCGATCACTAAACCGGTGGTTAAACCCGTCAGAAAACCACGTTTTGTCATTGCAACCATCATGGGGCTGGCACCGGAAACCATACAGAATATTCTGGGAACGGCGTCACTGATCCGCAAAGAAAAAAATGCCCGGGTGTGGCTGTACAAGAATCAGGAATGCCGGTTGCATCTTTATTTCTATCCCAATGACAATGGTGATTTCCGGCTGGATTATATTGAGACTGCGGCGGTAAACAGCTCCACCAAGGCCACCACCAAGGGTCACGGCCTGTCGCCCAATGCCTGTCTGGACAGTCTGATTATTCCGGCTAATCCACCACCGTCTTCTGCTGATATTGGCACAGATCCTCAACCGGACAGGTAGGGCAGGCGGGTCGTCGGGCCTTGCAGATATAACGGCCATGCAAAATCAGCCAGTGATGGGCATGACGGGCATAGGACTGCGGAATGACTTTCTGCAGTTTTTTTTCAACCGCGAGCGGGGTTTTGCCGATTGCCATGCCGGTTCGGTTGCCGACCCGGAACAGGTGGGTATCGACCGCAATTGTCGGCTGGCCAAAGGCGATATTAAGCACGACATTGGCGGTTTTCCGGCCAACTCCGGGTAAGGTCTCCAGATCGGGGCGATTTTCCGGCACCCGGCCCGCGAAATCCGCCACCAGCATCCGGGCGGCGCGGATGATATTTCTCGCCTTGGTGTTAAACAGCCCGATGGTCCGGATATAGTCTTTCAGGCGGTCTTCACCGAGCGCAAGCATATCTTCGGGGGTCGCGATCAGCTCAAACAGTGCTTTGGTCGCCTTGTTAACGCCGACATCGGTCGCCTGCGCCGACAGCGTGACCGCGACCAGCAGGGTATAGGGATTGGTGTAATCAAGCTCGCCCCGGGGTTCCGGGTCGCGCTGCTGAAGTCTGCGGAAAAATTCGGCAACATCAGTTTTTTTCATTTGTGGGTTCCGTTAATTTTTAGCCCTGTTAATCCCCGAATCCGTAAAATCCTGACTCTGTTAATCCTTGGGCAGTCCGAGGACATCAAACATGTCAGACTGTCCGGCTTTCTGCTCCCATGCCCACAGGGCGGCTTTGACCGCGCCACGGGCGAAAATAATCCGGTTACCGGCCTTGTGGCTGAGAATAAGGCGTTCATCGGCGGCATTAAAACTGACGCTGTGATCACCGGCGACCGTGCCACCGCGCAGAACTGCAAAGCCGATGTCGCCGCGTTTGCGTTCGCCGGTGATGCCGTCACGCACCCGGTCGGCCACTTGGTCAAGCTCAACCC
>JAADGA010000155.1:0-1099 GCA_013152615.1 Alphaproteobacteria bacterium | reverse complement strand
CAACCTTGTGGCGGTGGTGCATCTCGAGGATTTCGATGTCATAGTCCTCATCCAGCAGGCTTGCCGCTTTGCGGGTCAGGTAAAACAGCAGATTAACCCCGAGTGAGAAATTGGCGGCATAGACCACGGCGATCTTTTTTGCCGCCGTCTTCAGCGCCTGTTCATCCTGCGCCGTCATGCCGGTGGTGCCGGTAATATGGACGGTGCCGTGCTTTGCCGCATAACCGGCATGGAGCACGGTCGCTGTCGGACAGGTAAAATCAATGATGACATCAGAGGCCTTGAATAACGCCTCGGCATTGGCGGTGATGGCAAGGCCGGTATCCATACCGGTCACCGGATGGCGGATGGTCTCGCCGATTCGCGGGCTGTCCTGCTGTTCGGTGCCACCGGCAAGACAGCTTTTTTCCTGATCAAGCACCACCCCGACCAGAGCCTGCCCCATGCGTCCGCCACAGCCGACAATGCCAATTTTAATTTTTGTCATGATTTGCTCCATAATAGCTCTGTTCTTTCTCGCTGACCCTAAACAATAAAACCGGATATGGGAAGGGGCAGGGAGGGTCAGTCGTCTTCTTTTTCTATTTCGTCTTCTTCGAACAGGGCGCGGTAGGAGGCGCCGTCAAGATCATCATATTGGCCGGTTTTCATCGACCACAGGAAAGCGCCGAGGCCGATCAATCCCAGAAACAGCGCCGCCGGAATGAGAAAGATCAGCCCGGTCATGATATATTCACACTGTTGCGGCTGGTAAATAATCTGGTGAAATTAAGCCTGAGCGCGTTGCTGGTGACGATCAGCGATGATGATGACATGGCAATGGCGGCAATCAACGGCGTCAGCAAGCCGGAGGCGGCAAAGGGTATCGCGATCACGTTATAGAGGGCGGCGAGGGCGAAATTGACAAACACCAGACGGCGGCTCGATTTCGATATCTGATAGGCGCGGACGATCGAGTCCAGAGTCTGCGACTGGAAAATAAAGTCGGCGGCATTCTGGCTGATATCGGCGGCGGTGGACGGCGATATTGAGACATAGGCGGCCCGCAGCGCCGGGGCATCATTCAGCCCGTCACCGACCATAAGAATCTTCCGGCCCT
>JAADGA010000154.1 GCA_013152615.1 Alphaproteobacteria bacterium | reverse complement strand
TGCCCATGGTGATGGTTCCGCCGCCGAGATCGCCATCCGCATCATCGGCAGCCAGGGTGATGGTGCCGTTACCGCCGGTCACAATGAGGTCCCCGTCACCGATGGTGATGTCCTGCCCGGCCGTGAGCTGAATGTTCCCCTGTTCGGTTCTGATGGTAATATCGCTATTGATGGTCAGCGTATCATTGTCTCCGGAATCCTCAGTTGCCTGCAGGATAATGTTTCCGTTGCCGAAAGTAAGCTGATCGCCCGCAATGGTCTGGGGGCTGGAGGCCCAGACATTGATGTCGCCTGCATCCCAGTTGGTAACGCCGTTGTTGGTAAGGTCTCCCACGTTGGTAATGATCACGTTGGAGGTGGATGCCACCACGTCGTTATTTATGACCGAAAGGTTGGCCACCGCGATGTCGAGATCGGCCCGGGTGTCGTTATTCCCGGAGCCGTCATCGTCATCCGCGCCGCCGCCCACACCGCCGGCCGCAGTGATCAATACCGTGCCGTCGCTATCGGCGGAACCCGTACCAGGATCATAGGAGTAGATGTCGGCTTCATCAGCGGATTCAGCGTCGTCATTGTTGAAATCATCCACCTGGCTGCCGGTCACCTCGCCGGTGGCAAAAAGGGTCACGGTGTTGGCATGGGCAGCCGTGCCGTAGAATCTCAGGCCCGAGACAAAATCGATGTCACCGCCGTTTAATGTGACGTTTCCCATGTCCACGTTCCCTGTGCCGTCGCTGAACCGGTAGGGGAATGCGACTCCCGGAGTGAAATCAGCCCCGGCAATGCCGTCACGGTTTCCGAAGACCTCGTTGAACTCGGTCAAATCGTTGCCGTAATCGGAAAGCGGGAGGGTGGGATCATAGGTACCGTCAATCAGCTCGAGAACCTGGGTGTCGAACCGGACGTCTATCGGCTCGTTTGTGGACGGATTGAGGAAGCCTACGGTCACATCGCCTGTTCCGCCCTGAACACCAAAAGTAATTGTGCCGTCGCCGTCGGTGCGCAAAAAGTTGAGTTCGCGCTGGGAGATATTTAAGCCTGTGCCCGGGTTGTTGGGATCATGGCCGATATTGATGTCCATGGAGATGAGGCCGGGCTCAATGGTAATGTCTCCGGTATTTCCGCCGTAGCTCTGACCCGCAATAACAGAGGCGTTAATGTCAAGGCCACCTGATACGAGCTTGATGTCCGCCCCGGGAACCGGCTCGTTGTCGAATTCATCGGCTGCCGCGCCCCAGACGGTCGCGTCGAAGGTATCATCGGCCCGGGCCATGATTACGCCGTTGATGGTAAGGCTGTTGGCCCCCACATCGATTGTCGCGCCGCCCTGGCGGGTCCGCACTCCCACGGCCCCGTCCTCGGGATCTCCTGGACTATCCTCAACCCAGGTTTCCGGGTTGTTATCGCTGTCCAGATTCGGATCAATGACGGTGAGGTCCTTATTATTATGGAGGGCAAGCTCGCCCACGTCGGCGGAGAACCCGGAGATGGACACCTCGATCTCGTCGCCGTCAGCGCCAAAAGCGTCATTGAATTCCTTTGCATTGTCCAGAGTCAGGGTAGTGGCCGAAACATTCAGGCCGCCGCCGTTGGCGTCCCGGACATTGCCGTCAAACCGGATAACCACCGTCCCTGTGGTTTCCAGCAGGCCGATCTGGAATTCCAGGTCGTTGTCGACCATGGTATTACCGTCAAAATCATCATCATCGCCAGCCACAACGGTTATCGTGCCGCTGCCGGTCGTGATCGACGTGTTGGACTGCATGGTCACGGCAGAGCCGCCTTTGACGGTATCGCCGTTGTTACCGGTATTTGGCACCCAAGCAGGGTGCCTGCTTGCAAGCGTCACAAACGAGTCGTCCGCGCCGGTGCCGATGCCGGCGTCAATGAGGATGTCACCGATGAGGGATGCGGAAATATCCTCCCGGATATTGAGCACAACGCTTTCCGACGCGCCCAAATTTGCCGCCAGCGTACCATTGGGATCATAAACAAAGCTGTCATCCGGGTCGACCCAGATGCCGATATTGCCTGCACCGGCATTATTATCCACACCGGCAATGGGCACGATGGTCGGCGTCGTGGGATCCAAGGAAACCGCAAGCCCGTTGTCAACATCGGTTGTCATGTGCTGGGTGAAGCCTTCATACAGATTCGCAACGACTGCAATGGCAATATCACCGGAAGAATCGTTGTATGCGGCGATGTCGGCCGCATCGACCAACAGGGGATAGTTGTAGTCCGGATCGGCCAGCAGGCCGTTCGAATTATAGGAGGTGAACCAGTCTGCCTGGTCTTGATCAAGCCCGGTGCCCTGTCCGTTTAATTCTCCAATGCCGTCATCGGCCCACAGGGTCAGGATATTGTCGATGGAAATTCGGCCCGGAGCCCCTGAGGAGTTGGCGAATTTAGTGCCATTGGTAATGGCTCCATCGGTCACCAGAGTTAAATTTTCAGGGGTATTGGCGTCATTGTCACCATCAGCGCCTGCCGTTGAGGTCAGGTCGAGATTTCCTTCCAGGTCGATGCCGCCGGTGGTGATCTGATCTATGTCGGCAAGGGAAATGGTGCCGTCGTCCGCGTCAGCGGCCGTTGTGCCGTAGCCGATGACCAGGGCGTTTGTGATGCCGCCCCCGCCCACGATATTGATTTCCTGGAGTTCATCTTCGGTAAGGCCGAGCTGATTTCCTGCCTGGACCGCCGAGCTGCCGATCTCAATCCCGTCACCACTGTCCGCAATGGTTTCCGGCATAATATAAATATTGGCATCCCCGGAGGTATTTTCGATAGTGGCGGCCCCTGTGGTGTCTATATCGATATTATCCGACAGGATATGGATTTCGTCGCTGGCCGATGTAATGTTGGCGTTGATATCGAGGAGTGTATCATCCGCCTGGACCTCCACCACGATAAATCCACTACCGGCAGCGCCATCTGCCGCAATGGCCTGATCAATGGCAAGGCTACTTGTGGACTGCACCACCACAAACCCGACACCACTGGCATCGTTATCGGCCGTGATGCCTGATTGAGTGTCAAATGTGGTGCCGACGCTGTTGGCACCGCCGTCCTGGGCCGCATACATATCAATAATGACGTTGCCGTCCAGGGAATATGCGGAAACGGCTTCATTGCTCACCGATTCATTATCCAGCTGGACGCTCATGTCAATAGAGCCCTTGGCAATCATGCTGACCTGCTCGGCCCGGATGAAATTCTGTCCGTCGGCATTGTCCACGCCGCTTGTGGAACTGTCATTGCTGTCGAATATGGCTTCGGCATCCGTGCTGTCGGTATACATGGCAATGTTAATACTGTTTGCGCCGTCAAAACTCAAATTATCCTGAAGCTTGATGGTTCCGCTCATGCGGCTGCTGGTGAGCATCGGAAAATCCGCAGTATTTCCACTGTCTTCACCAATATAAATGCCGCCGGAATTCGGGGTGATAATCGTGCGCAATTCATCCTGGGTCAGATCGAGTATCGCGTTGGTATCCCCATCCGGATCAAAGGCTGCTGTCACGCCACCCAGCTCAACATTGGTGGCGGAACCGCCCGTCAGCTCAACCGGGCGGATATATACATTTCCGTTGCCGATCGTAAAAGCGTAGCTTGGTGCAACGATGTTCGGGTCTATCACAATTTTATCAGCTATCAAATCAACGGTTTCTGACGTATCGTCCGTATCGATAAAGGAAGAATTAAGATCGCCGCCCGCCTCATAGCCATTTCCACCAAAGCCGATATCGCGGATCGTGAGGGTTCTGTCGAATCCCGCGCTTGCCGCTGTATCAGCCATACCGGCCTGCAGGTGAATGCTGTCACTCGAAGCGACAACCGGCGCAAAAACGTTTAAGTCCCCAGCCCGGGTAATGACGGAGATATTGTCGGTGCTATTGCCGGTTCCGATTTCATTGGCAAAAATACCGCCTGCATTCCAGGACATGCCAATGCCGTGGAACCGGAAATCACCGCCGCCGCCAAAATCATAAGCGTCCCAGACAATGCCAACGGTTAGGTCGCCGCCTGTGGTATCCTCGATCACATTAAAATCTCCAGAAGCTTCCCCGCCGATGGTCGTTGCACGGAGCACAATCGGCCCGGCCGTGGTGGCCGGATCGGCCACGGCCGTACCGACCTCGCCATTGTCTGCCTGGAAAAACACCTGGTCGCCGAGTACATAGTGGTCGGTTGTCGCGGCCGCCGAGTCAACAATCGCCGTTGTATAAATACTATCATCTGCAAGCAGATGCACATCACCTGCGCCAGCATCTATGACCTCGTTTATCATGATGTTTGCCGAGTTTCCAGCATCGTAGCCCGCCTGGAGCCAGATGTTGCCGCCGTCGGTCTGAACGCCGCCGGGCAGCTCAGGCTGGCCCGCATTGCCGTCACGGAAGCTGTCGAATGCGTTGCCGTAGGTGGCATCATCCGTGCCGACAATGGTCATGTCTGCGCTCACACCATTGGTTGAGATGCCCGAATCATAAATATAGATATTGCCGGGATTAACCCCGCCGGTTTCATCAACACTCTGGGCTGGCGTTGATCTCAAGCTGAGTGGTGGAACCCCCGCCGCGACCGCCGTAAATGTCAGAGTCCGCTACCAGGACAACAAGCCCGTCTTCGGTAAATGACCCGGAACCTGCGCCAACCCCTACAATCAGGGATCCGTCTTCGATATCATTTGCGGAAAAAAACGCGATGTTTTGAAAAGCATTATGATCGGAGACATCCACATCGCTGACGAAAATAAGATTCGAGCCATCCTCATTGGTGGCATAGGTATCGATATCATCGTCTGCCGCGGCATCATCTGCGGTTGTCCCCCGGCCGATAACCACACCCTGGTCGGCACGGGTGGCCGCATCAAGCGTGATGGTTTCAAGTTCATTTTCCTCTATCACCAGCCGGTCCGCCGCCTGGGGCGCATTTGCGGCATCCGTGCCGATGACAATGTCATCATCGGTATCGAAGACACTGTCCCGGTTCAGGTAGGCATTATGGGCACCACCTACGGTAACCGTTCCGCCGGCAAGCTCTATGCCATCGGCGCTCAAATGGATTTCCCCGTTATTGGTTACGATTGCGCCATCATTGTTAATCTCCACACCGGCCGCCCAGT
>JAADGA010000153.1 GCA_013152615.1 Alphaproteobacteria bacterium | reverse complement strand
CAGTGGCCGTGGCTAACCAACGGCCCCATTGTTGTTTCCGGGTCAAGGGGGTCACCGGGGGCAAAGGTGGCTGCGGCCTTTTTGCTAAAACGTTTGACAAATTCAGCATGGATGGATTTCTCGACCAGCAGGCGCGATCCCGCGCTACAAACCTGTCCGGAATTGGCATAGATCCCGGCGACAGCGGCCGCCACCGCCACATCCAGATCGGGGACATCGGCCAGAATAATCTGCGGGCTTTTACCGCCACATTCAAGCGAAACTTTTTTCAGGTTTGACTGACCGGCATAGACCATCATCAGCCGCCCCACCTCGGTCGATCCGGTGAAGCAGACTTTGGCAACATCCATATGCAGTGCCAATGCCTTGCCGCTGACTTCTCCCGGTCCGTTGATGACGTTAAAGACCCCGGGGGGGGCGCCCGCTTCTCCAAAAAGTTCCACCAGACGCAGACAGCGCAATGGTGCCTGCTCGGCGGGCTTCAGGACGACAGTATTGCCTGCCGCGAGTGCGGGAATAACTTTCCACATGGCGAGCATCATCGGGAAATTCCATGGCGTAATCGCCGCGACAACGCCCAGTGGCTCACGCAGAATATAATGGAAGGCATCAGAGACCGTATTTGTGACCGTGCCTTCAATCTTGTCGATACACTCCGCATAATAACGTATTGTACTCAGGACCGCCGGCAGGTCCGCAGTCAGGACACGGGTAACCGGTTTGCCCATATCCAGACTCTCCAATACCGCAAGATCGGCGGCATTTTCTTCCACTAATTCGGCAAAGCGGTATAATATTTCCATGCGTTTTCGCGGTGCCATATGCGACCAGACACCGGAGTGGAAAGCCTGTTTGGCGATTGAAACCGCCTTGTCCACATCGGCCTGAGTGGCAATATCCAATGTGGCGATAACGTCGCCATTTACCGGATTGACACTCTCCAGTTGATGGCCCTCACACCCTTTTATGAATTTCCCGTTGAGATAAAGCCCCGTTTCGATACGCACATTCCGGGCTTGTTCCTGCCAGAATATATGGGGTTTCTTAAGTAATTCCTGCAAAATAAATTCTCCTTAGGTCAAGGCAACGACTGCTTAGGTCAAGGCAAGGACTGCGGCGTCAATGCGGTCGCAGGCTTTTTCCAGTTCTTCAAGTGAGGCCGCATAGGAAAGGCGGAAATTCGGGTCATATTCAAACGCACTTCCCGGCACCACAGCAACCAGAGCCGCTTCCAGTAAATAGGTGACAAAATCCACGCTATTGCTGATTTCTGTGCCATCCGGGGTATGTTTGCCGACCAAACCGGCACAGGAGGGGTATAAGTAAAACGCGCCTTCCGGTATATTGCACTCAATTCCGGGGATGGCGTCCAGACGGCTCACCAGATAATCGCGGCGCTGCTGATAAATACGCGCCCAGTCTTTCAAATATTCCTGCGGACCTTGTAATGCCGCCACGGCAGCGGCCTGACTAATCGAACTGGGACAGCCGGCCCCCTGGGATAATACTTTCAGCAGTGCCCGCATAACCGGTTCCGGACCCGCCGCATAGCCAATACGCCAACCGGTCATGCAATAAGCCTTGGAAACACCGTTCAGCGTGATTGTCCGGTTTAACAATTCCGGTTCCAGTGCCGCTGGATTAACATGCTTGAAATCATCAAATACAATATGTTCGTAGATATCGTCCGCTAAAATCCAGACATGAGGATGGCGCAGTAATACATCGGTCAGCGGCTTCATCTCTTCAGCAGAATAAGCCGCCCCGGTGGGATTGCCCGGTGAGTTAAGCATTACCATGCGGGTCTTTGGGGTTATCGCCGCTGCCAGATCTTCTGCCTGAAGTTTGAAGCCTTTCTCCTGCGGGCAGCGGACGAACACGGGTTCCGCCCCGGCCAACATGACCATGCCCGGATAAGAGGTCCAGCAAGGCGTCGGGATGATCACTTCGCTGCCTTCATCCAGCAAAGATTTCATGAGATGAAACAGCAGGGGTTTTACCCCACTGTCAATGGCAATCTGGTTTAGAGTATAGCTCAGACCATTATCCCGTTTAAATTTTTCGATTACGGCGAGTTTTAATGCTTTGGTGCCATCGGACGGGGTATATTTGGTATTATTGTCCCGTATGGCCGCGATAGCTTCCTGCTTGACATGCTCTGGGGTATTAAAATCCGGCTCTCCAATACTCAAATCAATAATATCTTTGCCCTCTGCCTTAAGCCGATTGGTCAGGGAAAATACCGCATTGATGGCAGAGGGCTGAAACCGCTCAAGTTGCCTGTTAAATTGAGGGCTATCATTCGTGGCCATTATCTGTCCTCCCTTACAGCGGTTCAATGTCGCTCAATGTCGATGAATTATAACAGATGGATTCAGGATCAATCCGTAACTCAAGCAGTGCCGCGCCATCAAATTTTTGTGCCCGAGCAAAGGCTTCCGGAAAATCTTCTGTCCGGGTCACCGTTTCACCATAAGCGCCGAAAGATTTCGCCAACAGCGCAAAGTCGGGATTCACCAGTTCGGTACCGCTGACGCGGCCCGGATGGCGGCGTTGCTGATGCGCGCGGATGGTGCCGTATAAACCGTTATTTACGACCAGAATGATCGGCTGACCGCCATATTGCACCGCCGTTGCCAGCTCCTGACCATTCATCAGGAAGTCACCATCACCAGAGAAGCATAGCACCGTACGGTCGGGGTGCACAATACTGGCCATGACCGCCGCCGGTACCCCGTAACCCATAGCGCCACAAACCGATGACAGGTTGGTGCCGCAGCCACTATATTGATAAATCTTGTTGGGCCAGTCCGCGTAATTGCCCGCCCCCGCCGTTACAATGGCATTACGCGGCAGGACTTCGCGGATATGCGCCATTATCACGCCCATATCAAGATCACCCGGTTGCGGGGACGCGGTCAGAGACTGGATATAGCCCTCGCGCAAGGTCCGGCACCAACCGGCAAACCGCCCCTGATTGTCGAGATCAATATTTTGCAGCGCAAACGCCATTTCACAGACCCCCGCGTTGATCATCAGGTCAGCCTTGAACACCCGGCCCAATTCCTCCGCCTGCGGATAGATGTGAATAAATTTTTGTTTCAGGACCGGGGGCGTCAGCACGGTATATTTACATGTCGTACCCTCATCCAGACGCGCGCCAAAACTGATCAAAAGATCGCACTCTTCGATTGCTCTGGTCACACTGTCAATATTTCCCCATGCGACATCGCCGATATAACAATCATGGTGATTATCGAACAAATCCTGACGGCGGAAGGCGGCCGCCACCGGAATGCTGTTGCGTAAGCAGAATTCTTCAAATGCCAGACGCGCACTATCGCGCCAGACAGATCCCCCAATGATTACAAAGGGTTTTTTTGCCTGCGCCAGCATGTCCTGCATTCTCTGAATATCCGCCATGCCCGGATTCGCATATACTGGCTGTGCCGGTGTTAAGTCAGAAATGTCAGTTTCTTCCCGCAGCATATCCTCCGGCAGGGCAAGAACAACGGGGCCGGGGCGACCGGAATGAGCCACTTGAAACGCGTGATTAATAAATTCCGGGATTCGGGAGGGATCATCAATTTGTGCGATCCATTTTGCCATTTGACCGAACATCCGGCGGTAATCCATCTCCTGAAACGCTTCCCGCTCGAGATTATCGCGCGGCACTTGCCCCACAAGTAAAATCATTGGGGCTGAATCCTGAAACGCGGTATGAACACCGATTGCAGCATTGGCGGCACCAGGCCCACGCGTAACAAAGCAAATGCCCGCTTTCCCGGTCAGACGGGCATAGGCAGCGGCCATAAAACCGGCCCCGCCCTCCTGACGGCAGGTGATATATTCCATATGCGCTTTATGATCGTAAAGTGAATCCAGTGCTTCGAGATAACTCTCCCCAGGCACACCGAAAATCTTTTCAACACCGTTTATTTCCAACGCGTTAATTAACACGCTACCACCAGTATGTTTTGCCATTACACGATCTCTCGTTAAAAATAATTACTCACTTCTTTCCCAGGACTGCCGCGACATGATAATTGCGACATGATAATCAAGGCCCAAAAAACGGGGAATATATCCCTTTCCAAAGAAGGCCTTGTTGCTATTATTACTCCGGGCCGGCGGTAGACCACAAACGAATTATTTTCCCCCCCGGTGAATATTTTTTGCTTTCGATGATATTTTTTTCATCCCGATATTCCGGCACTCCCCAACAGGAAAAACAATCAAATAAATTCACAGCGGGCTGAAATTATTTCCTTTGTCAAACCCCGGCAATGCCCGCAATATTAATTCAAAAAATTTTCCATAATTATAAAGGATGTTAAACCCTGCCATAATGAAGGAGATGTATGATTCCTGGTCAGTGCCGCAGAGGGCCGGCATGATAGCGCAAGAGGGTAACCCAAGCCGTGAAAATCAGGATAATTTTGCTTTACACCGTCAACAATGTTACGCTAAGGCCCGTGATTCCGGTTTTTTTGCAATAAAATTATTCCGGTCCGGCTGCCATAATGTAACGGTGATCCAGTGGCTGTTTGCCATGATGATCCCCCGCGACAGGATATTGCGACGACCCTTGAACGAATGGGAACAGAACAGGTCATTTTCCCGGATAAAAGCATTAATTAATTTATATGACCGTGATTTAAGGAATTATTTCAATAACGCTGAAGGGCAACAAAAAACTTAACAGACTGGAATTTGTAATTTAATGCGTCACCTGCCACCATTTGCCGCCCTGCGCTCTTT
Source organism: Alphaproteobacteria bacterium (assembly GCA_013152615.1). Lineage (GTDB taxonomy): Bacteria > Pseudomonadota > Alphaproteobacteria > Sphingomonadales > Emcibacteraceae > Paremcibacter. The sequence goes on along the minus strand of JAADGA010000153.1, from coordinate 22,332 downwards.
CGAAGCCGCCGCGAGATATAACAATTTCAAAATGGCTGCTGAGGATTTATGTTTATCTGCCTCTGCCGTCAGCCATCAGGTTCGTTCGCTGGAAGAACATCTCGGGGTGCAGCTTTTCCACAGGGAAAAAGGCAAACCGGTGTTAACCAGTACCGGGGCGATTTATCTTGAAAGTATTCAGGACATCTTTGCCCGCCTGGAAAAGGCAACGAATGCGGTAACCGGGCGGGCGAAACGGTCCACACTGGTACTGCATTTATTTCATTCCCTCGCATCATGCTGGTTATTGGATCTGTTGCCAAAATTCAAAGAACGTCATCCTGACCTCGATATTAAACTCCTCAGTTCTACGGATCTAGTCGAATTCCGTAGTGGTGATATTGATGCCGCCATTCGATATGGTGACGGCAACTGGATCGGTTTATGTAGTGACTTCCTGATTGATGACGAACTTTTTTTAGTATGCAGTCCGGAACTTGCAAAGAAATTACCCTCTATTGATAAGCTGGATAAGCTGTCAGAATATACCTTGATTCATTGTAGTCTGGACCCCAATGAGTGGGCGGCATGGCTGGAAGCGGCGGGTGATAAAAAACTGTCCGACGCCAATTGGCTGGATCTTGACAGCCGGGGACTGGTGCTTGAAGCGGCGGCAGGAGGACTTGGCATAGCCATTGGCCGTATGCCGTATGTGACTGATTATCTTAATAGTGGCCGCCTTGTTGAGCCATATTCCGTTCGGGTTAAAACAGGCAAAGGATACTATCTTGTCTATCCTGAACATCACGCAAATTATGATGTGGTTGTCAGTCTTCGCAAATGGCTGCTGGATGAATGTGCCTCTCTATAGAGGTTTGAGACATTGTTTTTAAAGCTGAGGTATATTAGAGTTGACAGTCGTTACGATTCGACAACTGAGATGCTCCTGTTTTGTCGGGTGGATTTTTGGTGATGTCAGGCTTCAGATATATCTCAAATATATCTCAGGGCGAAAAAACTGCCGAACAGCAGGACAAAGAATATCAAGGTCAACAGACCCAGTCTTTTTTCGATAAAATTACGAATTGGATCACCAAATTTCCACAGCAGGGCGGCCACCAGAAAAAACCGCGCGGTCCGCGACAGGGCGCTCGCGATAACAAAAGAGGACAGCGGCAGATGGGCGACCCCGCTGGCAATGGTGAAGACCTTATAGGGAATGGGGGTAAAGCCGGCGATACCGACAATCCATTGGCCATACGCGTTATATAATTGGGTGAATCGCCTGAACTGGTCCTGCATATGGTAAAAATCAATGATCGGCTGACCGATCACATCAAACAGGGCATAACCAATATAATAGCCCAGTATCCCGCCAACAACCGACGCGAGTGAACAGACCAGCGCAATCCGCCATGCGTGTTTCCGCGCTGCAAGCACCATCGGCACCAGCAGAACATCCGGCGGAATCGGAAAAAATGAACTTTCGGCAAAGGCCAGAGCAGCCAGTATCCATAACGCTTTTGGATGAGCGGCCTTGGCCAGCGTCCAGTTATACAGGCGTTTTAACATTAAACTCCGTTTTCCATATTATGCTGGAAACTCCATTTTTCATACTATAGTGGAAACTCCGGTTTTTATATTATCCTGATTTGGCACAATAACGGCGGTCATTACAACTATGTCCTGCTCCGCTCTTGCGGATTCTTTTGGGTTCTAAAGGATATTTTCAGGATTTGGAAGACTATTTGCGCAATTCAGGATTCTTCTGCCATATGAATAATCACATCAATCCGGGAAATCTTTTTACCGGCCGGGGCTTCCGGCAACCGGTCAATCTTTAACGCGCCCTCGGGAACATCCTCCAACTGGCCTTCCTGTGCCAGAAAATAATGATAATGGTCGGTGACATTGGTATCAAAATAGGTTCGGCCCGGGTTGACCACGATCTCCCTGAGCAGACCGGCATCGGTAAATTGGTGCAAACTGTTATATACCGTGGCCAGAACAATATTTATATTGGCCTTGATGGTTTCCTCGTGAAGCATTTCAGCCGTCACATGACGGTTCGGCCCGTCAAATAACAGCTTTGCCAACGCCAGACGCTGACGGGTGGGACGCAATCCCGCCTGCCGCAATTTCTGCATAACCTTGACATAAGGTCTTTCTTTTGCCCTGTTTGTGGGTTCATCTGTCATATTTGTCGGTCCTTGCCCCAGCATAGCCTATATTTTCACAATAATAAACCCACCCGGTTTATACGGGGTGTTATCCTGATCGGTCGCGGTTACGACATCGGGGTCTAATCCCCGGTCAATATACGGTCAACCAGTTCCTTGACTGTCGGAATAAAGCCATTGCTGAAGAAAGGGTCGGTGGCAAAATTAAACGCCGAATGACCGGCAAACATCAGGTTATCCTGTAAATCCCCGCCGTGGGCAATAGCCATCAGCGTTTTCTGGATACAGAAACTGCGTGGGTCAGCCCCGCGCCCGGTGGAATATTTCTTTTCCGGGTCCTGTGACCAGTTGGAAAATTTACACTGGCTGAGGCAGCCCATGCATTCCCTCTGATCCTGACGGATTTTCCGGCACTCCTCCACCGTGGTAAAGACCAGCGTATTATCCGGTGTTTTCATCGCCTCGCAATAGCCGTCACCAATCCAGCCGTCAACTTTTGGCTTGTCTTCAGGGTGAACAAAATATTTCCGCTTGCCTGCCTGAATTTCGGCACAGAAATCCTCGGACTGTTTGGCTGAAAAGGCCCCCTGCCGTTCGGAACGACTTTCCAGCCTGCGCAGGAAACGATTATGAACCGCAGAGGCATAAAATCCGGTTGGACTGAAGCGATGCAACAGGATGTCGCCATCTTTCAGTTTGGTCAGGGCCTCTTTCCATTTCTGCGGAATCGGGCTTTCCTTTGTCAACAAAGGCCGGGTGCCATATTGAAATGCCACCGGGCCAATCGCCGGATTATTGATCCATTTCAGCCAGTCGCGCAGGTACCAGACCCCGCCCGCCATGATGATCGGTACATTATTAAGGCCGAATTTATTCATCATCGTCCTGAGCGCGATCACCCGGGGATAGGGGTCCTGCGGCACCTGCGGGTCTTCGGCATTGGAGAGGCCGTTATGACCACCGGCAAGCCACGGGTCTTCGTAAACCACGCTGCCGAGCCAGTGACCGTATTTCCGGTAGGCCCGTTTCCACAGGATGCCAAAAGCGCGGGCAGAAGAAATGATCGGATGGTAAAACACCTCATGCCGGGCAGCAATTTCACTGAGTTTATAGGGCATACCGGCACCACAGGTGACGCCATGGACCAGCCCCTTTGCCCGGGCAAGAACCCCTTCCAGCACCGCTTCGGCGCCGCCCATTTCCCACAGGACATTGATATGGAGACGACCTCTGCCCTGTGCCAGCTCATGAGCCTGTCTGACCTGGGTAACCCCGCCCCTGATCGCATAATCGACCAGTTCCCGGTGACGTTCCAATCTGGTTCTGCCGTGATAAATCTGGGGAATGACATTGCCATCGTCATCATAACTGTCGGCATTGACGCAGCTTACGGTGCCAACACCGCCCGCCGCCGCCCACGCCCCGGCACTGAAGCCATTGGTGGCGGAAATTCCCTTGCCGCCTTCCACCAGTGGCAAAACCTCTTTCCCCGACATCATTAACGACTTAAGTAAACTCATAACTGTTAAACCTGCGTTACCGCCAGCCATCCCTGCCGGCATTAGCTTCCCTTGAGGCGGATCAGGGCCTTTTCGATACGGCTATTATATCTGCCCGTTACAACAAAGCCCGGAGCCAAATAGTCGGGAAGCGGAATTATTCCGCTTCGTCCGGCTTTCCCTGGAGATCTTCTCCGGTTTCCTGATCAACGGCACGACGGCTCAGGCGAACCTTGCCGCGATCATCAACCGCCAGAACCTTGACTTTAATGATGTCACCTTCCTTGATGATATCAGTAACCTGCTTGACCCGATGATTTTCAAGCTCACTGATATGAACCAGACCGTCACGACTGCCAAGGAAATTGACAAAGGCACCGAAATCAACGGTTTTGACCACTTTACCCTGATAGATTTTACCAACTTCGGGTTCGGCAACAATACCCTCAATCCATTTCAGCGCGGCTTCAATGGCGCTGAGATCGGACGAGGATACCTTGATCGTGCCGTCATCCTCGATATCAACCTTGGCCCCGGTCACTTCACAGATTTCGCGGATGACCTTGCCGCCGGTACCGATGACTTCACGGATTTTTTCGCGATTGATCTGAATGGTTTCAATACGCGGCGCATGGTCGCTCATTTCGGCACGGGCACCGGACAGTGCCTTGCTCATTTCGTCAAGGATATGCGCGCGGCCCGCAGCCGCCTGTTTCAGCGCAACATCCATGATTTCCCGGGTGATGCCGGTAATCTTGATGTCCATTTGCAGCGAGGTAATGCCTTCAGATGTTCCGGCCACTTTAAAGTCCATATCGCCGAGATGATCTTCATCACCGAGAATATCAGACAGCACCGCATAGTCATCGCCTTCTTTAATCAGGCCCATGGCAATGCCGGAAACCGGGCGTTTCAACGGCACCCCGGCATCCATCAACGCCAGCGAACCGCCACAGACTGACGCCATGGAAGAGGAGCCGTTTGATTCGGTGATTTCAGAGACCACCCGGATGGTATAAGGGAATTCATCATGAGCCGGCAGCACCGCGTGCAATGCCCGCCATGCCAGCTTGCCATGGCCGGTTTCCCGGCGGCTGGTGCCCATCATGCGGCCGACTTCACCGACAGAATAGGGCGGGAAGTTATAATGCAGCATAAAGCGTTCTTTATAAGTGCCGGTCAGGGCATCAACGAATTTCTCATCATCGCCGGTGCCAAGCGTCGTGATCACTGTCGCCTGGGTTTCCCCCCGGGTAAACAGGGCGGAGCCATGGGTCCGGGGCAGGATATTTACCTCGGCCATAACCGGGCGCACCGTATCCAGACTACGGCCATCAATCCGCTTGCCGGTTTTGATAATATCGCCGCGCACGATGGTTTTCTCAAGGTTTTTCAGCAGGTCGCCAACCAGTCCGGCTGCGGCCTGATCATCTTCTGGGGCCAGTTCTGCCTTGACCCGGTCCTTGATGCTGTTGATCTGCTGGACCCGCACCTGTTTGACGGTTTCACCGTAAGCTGCCCGGAGGTCGGCTTCGGCAAGCTCGGCAATTTTGGCGGCAAGCTCGGAATGATCTTCCTCTTCCGGCAGTTCAATCGGGTCTTTTGCGGCGAGTTCCGCCAGCTCGATAATGGCATCAATCACCACCTGCATCTGTTCGTGACCGAACATAACGGCCCCAAGCATAATATCTTCGGACAGCTCGCTGGCTTCTGATTCCACCATCAGCACCGCATCCCGCGTACCGGCAACCACCAGATCGAGGTCGGATGTTTCGAGCTGCTCAAGGGTCGGGTTGAGGATATATTCACCGTCAATATAACCGACCCGGGCGGCGCCAATCGGCCCCATAAACGGTAATCCGGAAATGGTCAGGGCGGCACTGGTGCCGACCAGAGCGGTAATATCCGGATTATTTTCCAGATCATGAGACATCACGGTACAGACAACCTGGGTTTCATTCTTGAACCCCTTGACAAACAGCGGACGGATAGGCCGGTCAATCAGACGACAGGTCAGTGTTTCTGCCTCGCCCGGACGGCCTTCGCGTTTAAAAAATCCGCCGGGGATTTTACCGGCGGAATAGGCGCGTTCCTGATAATTCACGGTGAGCGGGAAAAAATCGATCCCGGCTCTTGGTGTCTTGGCGGCGGTTACTGCCGTCAGACATGATGTTTCGCCATAAGTTACCATCACGGCACCTGCGGCCTGTCGGGCGATATGACCGGTTTCCAGAACCAGTGTTCGGCCGCCCCAATTTATTTCTTTTCTATGTATTTCAAACATATATCTTACCTTAACCTGCGGATTTTACCATCCCGCCCGGGCCCATCCCAAAGCGGAATATCCGTAAAATCCTTATGCAAGATCCCACTGATCCTGCAAAATATTTTCTATTATTTACGAAGACCAAGCCGCTTGATCAGCGTTTGATAGCGGGCTTCATCCTTTGATTTCAGATAACTGAGCAGATTGCGACGCTTGTTCACCAGCATCAACAGGCCGCGACGTGAATGGTTATCTTTTTTGTGAGTTTTAAAATGTTCAGTCAGATTGACAATTCTTGTGGTCAGAATGGCAACCTGTACTTCCGGGGAGCCGGTATCGCCGTCGCTGGTGGCGTAATCTTTAATCAGTTCCTGTTTCTTTTCTGCAGTAATCGACATCATCTATTCCTTGTCATAAAATCAAATATCAAACACCCGCACCGGTTTCAGGATGGTATTTTCAGTGGTGATTTCAACTTCACACAACGCGACAAGACGTGTGCCGGACATCACCCTGATAATCTTTCCCGTCGGGACGGAGTCCTGAAGGACAAGCCGCTGTCCATGTGACAGCGCCCTTGCCTCATCTTCGGTAACGGCCAGTGCCAGGATGTCGCCCAGCACGGTCACAACCGGAAGAATCCACTCTTCAGGCGGCGCACTATGGCCTAATTCCTCCAGCTTTGCCAGCGAAATCGACCGAGCTAAATCAAAAGCCCCGACCCGGGTTCTTCTCAGGGCGGAAACATAGCCAACCGTTGCCAGTTTCTCCGCCATATCCCGTGCCAGCGACCGAATATAGCAGCCCTTGCCACAGGTTACGCGAAAGTGGGCCGTCTGCTGATCACAGGATTGCAGATCCAGCGAGAAAATATCAATTTCACGGGGTTTCAATATTGGCTTTTCCCCGGCACGGGCAAGGTCATAAGCCCGCTTGCCATTAACCTTGATCGCACTGAAGATCGGGGGCAACTGAATGATCCGCCCGGTAAAATGCGGCAAAACTGCGATAATTTCTGCCGCTGAAGGCCGGTTGTCGCTGGTGGCGATGACCGCCCCTTCGGCGTCGTCACTTGCCCTGGCCTCACCAAAAGTCACGGTGAATTCATAAGTCTTGCGGGCCGCCATGATAAAGGGGATGGTTTTGGTCGCCTCCCCAAAAGCGATCGGCAGGATGCCAGTGGCAAGCGGGTCAAGGGTACCGCCGTGACCAATTTTCTGAGCGTGGGTGGCCCGGCGGCATTGGCCCACCACCCGGGTTGAGGTTATCCCAAGCGGTTTGTCGATTGCCAGCCAGCCGTTAAGCCTGATGCCTGTGTGTTTTCGCGCCAATATTCAACGGCCCTTATTCAGGTCTTGGGCCACATGGGGACTATGCAGCAACTGTTCAATATGATCGGCTTCACTAAAGCTTGCATCACTGGTAAATTTCAGCTTTGGCAGATATTTCATCTGTACCATATGGGATAATTGGCCACGGATATATTTACCGCAACGATTAAGGCCAGCGACAACATCTTCTGTGTGAACCCCGCCAAGCGGCATGACAAAAACTGTGGCGTGATGAAGATCGGGACTGCAGCGGACCCCGGTCACGGTGACCGAAACCCCGTTGAGAGCGGGGTCGCGGATATCGCCGCGAATGAAGATCTCCGACAGGGCGTGACGAATATTCTCGTCAACCCTGAGCAGGCGGTGGCTGGCACCGCCATCATCATGTGATCTGGGCATAGCACATCCTTTAAAATCAGGTGAGGGAGCGTTCGATTTCCTCAACCTCGTAACATTCAATAATGTCACCCTTTTTCAGGTCGTTATAGCTGGCGAAATTCATGCCGCATTCGGTGCCGGACTGAACTTCCGCCACATTATCCTTGAACCGGCGCAACGATCCGAGGTCACCTTCAAAGACCACCACATCATCCCGGAGCAGGCGCGCATGCGCCCCCTTGCGGACGATGCCGTCGAGCACCAGACAGCCCGCGGCCTTGCCGGTCTTGCCGGCAGAGAAGATATCGATAATCCGGGCGGTCCCCAGAATGGTTTCGCGCAATTCCGGTGCCAGCTTGCCAGACATTACCGCCTTGATATCATCAACAAGGTCATAAATTACCGAATAATAGCGGATTTCGACCCCTTCCTGACGGGCAAGGTCGGACGCTTTACGGCTCGCCCGGACATTGAAACCCAGAATCGGCGCGTGCGAGGCTGCCGCCAGCGTCACATCGGATTCTGAAATGCCGCCAACCGCAGAATGCAGTATTTTAGCCTGAACCTCATCGGTATTCATCGCCTCCAGCGCACCGGTAATGGCCTCGGCCGATCCCTGAACATCCGACTTGATCACCAGCGGTACAATTTCCGCCTGTTTGCTGTTCAATTTTTCGAACATGGCCTCAAGCGTTGCTTTGGGGGCGGCATCCCTTTCCAGCCGTTCGCGGCTTTTACGGAACTCGGAAACCTCGCGGGCCTTGGTTTCACTGTCAACCACGATAAAATTATCGCCGGATCGGGGCAGGCCGTTCAGGCCCAGAATCTCGATCGGCACCGATGGCCCGGCCTTTTTGACATTGCGGCCATGATCATTGAGCATCGCCCGCACCCGGCCCCATTCATTGCCACAGACAAAAATATCACCAACTTTCAGCGTACCGCGCCGAATCAGTATGGTCGCGACCGAACCCTGCCCCCGGTCAAGCCGGGCCTCAACCACAATCCCGTCGGCATTGCGATTCTTGTTTACCCGAAGGTCGAGCAGTTCCGCCTGAAGCTGAATTGCCTCGGCCAGTTTATCCAGATTGGTGCCTTTCAGGGCCGAGACCTCGACATCAAGCACTTCCCCACCCATACTCTCGACAAAAACTTCGTGTTGCAGCAGATCCTGACGCACCTTGTCCGGGTTGGCCCCGGGCTTGTCAATTTTATTAATCGCAACAATGATTGGCACCGCTGCCGCCTTGGCATGGTTGATAGCCTCTATGGTCTGGGGCATGATGCTGTCATCCGCCGCCACCACCAGAATGACGATATCGGTGGCATTCGCCCCGCGCGAACGCATGGCGGAAAAGGCCGCATGTCCCGGGGTATCAAGAAAAGTAACCTTGTCACCATTGCCCATCCGCACCTGATAGGCGCCGATATGCTGGGTGATGCCACCGGCTTCCCCGGTAACCACGGAGGATTTGCGGAAGGCATCAAGGATTGAGGTTTTGCCGTGGTCAACATGGCCCATCACCGTTACCACCGGCCCGCGGGAGGTCATATCAGCCTCGGTATCTTCGGGGCCGGAAAGATTACTTTCAACATCAGCGGCACTGACCCGTTTTACCGTATGGCCGAATTCCTCGACAATCAATTCCGCAGTATCCTGATCTATTTCCTGATTGGCAGTGGCCATAACGTCCATTTTCATTAGTGAGCGAATGACATCGACTGTTTTTTCGGTCATGCGACTGGCGAGCTCGGCAACAGTAATCAGATCGGGGATAATAACCTCCCGGAAAATTTTCTGCTGCGTGGATTGATTGCCCTTGCGCCGTTCCTTTGCCCGCGCTCTTTTCAGGGCGGCAAAGCTGCGTTGACGTTCCTGGGCGCCGCCGGACAGGGCCTGGGCGACGGTCAGACGACCAGTGCGCCGGGCGTTTTCTCCACGTGTGCGGGAAGATTTGGTATTTGGCCGGTTTTTCAGTGGCGTTTTTTCTGCTGGCAGGCTTTTCTTTTCAGCCGCATCAGGGTGATCTTTCTGTTGTTCCGCCGCCTGCTTTTGTTGTTCTGCTACCTGTTTCTGCTGTTTCTGCTGTTCTTCCTGCTCCGCTTTGGCCTTCAGTTCGGATTCTACTTTCTGCTTGACCTCAATATCCGCTTTGAATTTGGCATCATCCCGGGCGGTCTTTTGGGCATCCTTGGCGGTTTGTGCCGCTTTGCCTTCTTCCAATTTGGAGCGGGTTGCTGCCTCCACCGCCCGTTTTCGCGCGGCCTCGGCCTGTTCCCGAGCCTGTCTTTCAGATTCTTTGCGTGCCAGTTCCAGCGCGTGCGCCCGGACCTTCAATTCACTTTCCGTTAACTGACGACCATCCGGTTTTGCCGGTTCTTTGCCGCTAATGGCCGGGGTCAACGGCTGCTTTTTCAGCGAAATAACCCGCGATTCAGTCACCGCCGGTGCCGGATCAGGCTGCGCTCCCGGTTTCAGTATCAGCTTTTTCTTGCGCTGAACGACCACGCCACCCGGCCCCCGCGGCCCAGCGAAAGCAGGCGCGGACGGTTTTAACTGTAGCGTTTTCCTGCCTGAATTTGGCCCGGAAACCGATAATGTTTTCTGTATGTCCTTGTCGTCACTCATTCTCTATTCGCTTCTATCCGTCTTCAGCTTGATCACATCACAGGGATCATATTATATTGTCACCGCAAAATGACCGACTCATAGCGGGAAAACTCTGCCATAAAGCTTTCCGTTATGCCGCCGGACCCCAGAGCCACATGCACCGCATTGGACAAGCCGAGGGCCTGTCCCAACTGTTCGCGAGTGAACATATCAATCATCCGCAAATTATCAAGAATATTCCCCAGACCGGTGCATATTTTACGACGCCCGTCAGCGGCGGCATCTTCTGCCGTAATCAAAACCCGGCATTTCCCTGATCTCAGCCGGGCCCGTACTTTTTCAAATCCCGAGACCACAAGCCCGGCCCGATTAGCAAAACCGAGATAATCCAGACAGCGTTGCCGCAGTAATTTCACCACCAGCTCCGGCAGCGTATCCGCTACCCTGATCACGGTTTTTTCATCTTCTTGCGAGTTTTTCGCCTGCGCGTTGTTCACAGCATGGGCGATGACCCGATGACCAAAGCGAACAAGTATTTTTTTCTTTATCGCCATTTCCACTATCTTGCCCTCCGCCAGCAGCCAGCCGCCACGGCCAGGTAATTTTGCCGCGACATCAGGGATTACCCGGCCTTCGGGGTCGACGACGAATCGAATCAGCCTGTGGACCGGATATGTTTCGCCCGTCACCAGACATTTCCTTTCCCGATCACTGCCGACCCTATTCCTGGTGGAATATCGGTCTTTTACCACGTTATTTCCCTGCAACTATTTCCCTGCAACTATTCGGTAGCCTGCTCTGCGGCAGGCTCGCCGGTTGGCGGTTCTGCCTCTTCATCCTCAAACCAGTGGGCGCGGGCGGCCATGATGACCGCGTTTGCCTGATCTTCGCTAAGTTCGCCGTTGCGCAGAATTCCGTCTTCCGGGCTGATCAGTTCATCGGCGGCCAGATCACCAAGATCATCAAGGGTCTTGATCCCGGCCTGCCCCAGCGTCACCATCATGGTCGCCGTCAGGCCGTCAATCGCCGCAATCTCGTCCGACACCCCGAGTTCGATCCGGACTTTTTCAGATTCGGCCATTTGCCGTTCCAGTGATTCCCGCGCACGATTCTGTAATTCTTCCACCAGACCGGCATCAAAGCCTTCAATTCCGGCGAATTCATCCGGGGCGACATAGGCGACCTCTTCCATATTACGAAAGCCTTCCGCCACCAGCAACAGCGCCAGGGTTTCATCAACGTCGAGCTGTTCGACAAAGAGCGTGGTACGAATCTTGTATTCGGCCTGACGTTTTTCCGATTCGGCGGCTTCGGTCATAATATCCACCTGCCAGCCGCTCAACTGCGACGCCAGACGGACATTCTGACCGCGGCGGCCAATGGCGAGGCTCAACTGGTCTTCCGGCACCACCACATCAATCCGTTTGCGATCCTCGTCCAGAACCACTTTGGCAACGTCTGCCGGGGCAAGGGCGCTGATGATAAAAGTTGCCGGGTCCGGCGACCATTGAATGATGTCAATTTTTTCCCCGGCCAGTTCATTGACCACTGCCTGTACCCGGCTGCCGCGCATGCCGACACACGCTCCGACCGGATCAATTGAGCTGTCGGCGCTGCTGACTGCGATCTTGGCCCGACTGCCCGGATCACGGGCAACCCCGACAATCTCGATAATACCGTCATAGATTTCAGGCACTTCCTGAGTGAAAAGCCGGGCCATGAAATCGGGATGCGAGCGCGACAGAAAGATCTGCGGGCCTCTGATTTCACGACGAACATCGGCGATATAGGCCCGGATGCGATCGCCGTTACGCATATGTTCGCGCGGAATCATCTGATCGCGGCGGATAATGCCCTCGGCCTGACCAACATCAATAATCACATTGCCATATTCAACTCTTTTGACCACGCCGTTAATGATCTCGCCAACCCGTTCCTGATATTCATCGAACTGGCGCTGGCGTTCGGCATCGCGTACTTTTTGCACGATCACCTGCTTGGCGGTCTGGGCGGCGACCCGGCCAAAATCAACCGGCGGCAATTCATCCGCCAGCAGATCGCCGATTACGGCACCGTCCTTGAATTTCGCCGCATCCTTCAGCGTGAGTTCGGTTGCCGGATTTTCCACATGTTCGACAACTTCCAGCACCCGATAGAGCTTGATATCACCGGTTTTGCGCTCGATATGGGCTTTGATCTCATTCTCTGCCCCATAGCGTGAGCGGGCGGCTTTCTGAATAGCCTCTTCCAGCGCCTCGAGAACGATCTCCTTGTTAATATCTTTTTCCCGTGCGACCGCCTCGGCAATTTGCAATAATTCAATTCGGTTCGCACTGACCGCTGTCGTCATACCATCAACTCCATTCATGCCCGTTCTGACATAGTTTACGGGCCTGTTATTCCCAAGTTCATCTGCTACTGACCGGATACCCCGGCCAGCAAGTCGTCGGTCAAGACCAGTTTTGACCGGTCAATATTATTGAAATCCACCTCAAATACCGTGCCGTCAACATCAATCCTTACCATATCATCCCTGACGCCAAGCAAGGTGCCGCGAAAGCGCCGTCGCCCGCTTTCAGGTAGCGATAATTCTATCCGGGCAACAAAACCGGCATAATTTTCAAAATCCCGACGCCGGGTCAATGGCCGGTCAATACCGGGGGTGCTGACCTCCAGAACATATTCATCGGCGAGCGGATCCTCGACATCAAGCAGCACAGAAATTTCCCGGCTCAGGCGCGCACAATCCTCTATCTCCATGGTGCCGTCGGGCCGTTCTGCCATGACCTGCAAAGTCACCGACCCGCCGCGTGCCGAATTAAGCAGGGCAATCCTGACGACCTCATAGCCCATTGCTGCGGCAACGGGATCAATAATTTGATGCAAAATATCAATCTGTGACGACATTGTTTTCCCACCGGGTTTTGCCACCGGATAAAATACCGGCCAGAAACAAAAATGCAGGCCAGTGATACACTTGCCCGCACTCTGAACCTTTCAAGTGATTCGGTTGCTATATATATAGTCAAAAGCGCGGGAACTTCAAGTGAATAGTATCGTCAACTTTGCTAATGGCGGCGGTGGCGGCGGATAAAGCGCAGGTAGCTGCTGTGGCGTCCCTGGGCCAGTGACTTGATTTCATAACGGCTTTGGGGCCAGTCATCCGGTCGCCGCTGCCAGTCCTGCGGCTGGTTGCAGAGCCAGATGAAGTCATCATTCCTCAACATATGCGCCATGATCCAGCGGCAATATTCCATATGATCGGTGGCAATGCGCAGTTCGGCACCATCCTTTAATAGCCGTGCCAGCGCGGCGATATTACCAGCCGAGACCATCCGGCGCTTATGGTGACGGGCCTTGGGCCACGGATCAGGAAACAGGATAAATGTTCGGCCAAGGGAATTGTCCGGCAGGCTGTCCATCAACAGGCGGGCATCATCGGTAAAAATCCGGACATTGGCCAATTCCTGACCCTCGACAAGATCAACCAGACCGGAAACCCCGTTGAGGAAGGGCTCACAACCAATCATGCCAATATCCGGATGTAATCCGGCCTGTGCCGCCAGATGTTCGCCCTTGCCAAAGCCGATCTCGAGCCAGTAATCCTTCATCGGGACAGGGAAATAGTCTTCGGCGGGGGTAAGTGCCGGAGTTGATCCGGGTTCGGGCAGGGTTATTTCAATCTTCGGCAGCCATTTGTCAAGCCGGGCCTGTCGGGTCGCGGACAATACCGGTCCGCGCCGCCGCCCGTAGATCCGGCTGCCTTTTATCTTTTCCAGATCACGCATCAATATCCCTGAGGCTAGAAAGAGCTTTTCAGCGTTGCCGCCAGATCGTCTTTCTCCCACGAGAAGCCACCATCCGCTTCCGGCAGACGGCCAAAATGGCCATAGGCTGCCGTCCGTTCATAAATTGGCCGGTTCAGCTTCAGATGCTCACGGATACCGCGCGGGCTGAGATCCATGACCTCCAGCAATATTTTTTCAAGGGCGGACGGATCAATATTGCCGGTATTGTGGAAATCGACATAGAGCGACAGCGGATGAGACACCCCGATGGCATAGGAAAGCTGAATGGTGCAGCGATCGGCAAGCCCGGCCGCGACCACATTGCGTGCAAGATACCGCGAGGCATAGGCCGCGGACCGATCAACCTTGGTCGGGTCCTTGCCGGAAAATGCGCCGCCACCATGGGGGGCCGCGCCGCCATAGGTATCGACGATAATTTTACGTCCGGTGAGACCGGCATCGCCATCCGGGCCGCCAATGGCAAAATTCCCGGTTGGATTGATATAAAGCTCATCTTCCGGACACATCCAGCCCGCGGGCAGGCTCCGGTCAATATGCTCACAGACAATTTCCCGGACCCGGGCCTGGGTGACATCCGCCCGATGCTGGGTTGAAACCACGATTGAGGCCGCACCGACCGGAACCCCGTTTTCATATCTCAAGGTGACCTGACTTTTGGAATCAGGCCCGAGTTCACTCAGGCCGCCATGACGGGCATCGGCCAGTGATTTCAGAATTTTATGGGAATAATATAGCGGTGCTGGCATCAGAACGTCGGTTTCATTGGTGGCATAGCCAAACATAATCCCCTGATCACCAGCCCCTTCATCCTTGTTGCCCTTGCTGTCGACACCCATGGCAATATCGGCGGACTGGCCGTGAACATGAACCTCAACTACCATGTTCTCCCAGTGAAAACCATCCTGTTCATAGCCGATTTCCCGGACTACCCGGCGCGCCGCCGCTTCCATAAGGGCGGCATCAATCGAGACCGGCCCCCTGACTTCACCGGCAAGAACAACCCGGTTGGTCGTGGTCAGGGTTTCAACCGCAACCCGGGACTCTGGCTCCGCCCCCAGAAACAGGTCAACAATGGCATCGGAAATACAATCCGAAACCTTGTCTGGATGACCTTCAGAGACAGATTCACTGGTAAACAAATAATTTTTTCTGGACATAGGATAACGCTCCGGCACTTAAATTCAAATATTAGCCCCAACATATAACATATCTTTTATATAAAGAAAGCTTTATGTTTAATTAATATTCCCTATAAAAAATTAATATTCCACATAAAAAAAGCCTGAAACCCTCCGGCTTCAGACTTTGATCTCTCCAATTTCTGTAATCCTGCCAAATCCTATTCAGACGTTATTTCCTCAACCGGCTCTTCTGAATTGGTCCATTCAGGCATCGTGACATGATTAGCCGCAGAAACCCCCCGGCGACTGACCACCATCGGAATGGTTTTCAATAAAATTTTCACATCGGTAGCCAGACTGCAATTATCCACATACCAGACATCAAGAATAAATTTCTGGCTCCAGCCAATCGAATTACGGCCCATGACCTGCGCCCAGCCGCTGATTCCAGGGCGAACCTCATGGCGACGCATCTGTTCAGCAGTATAGCGCGAGCCATATTCTGCAATGAAAGGCCGGGGGCCAATCAGGCTCATGTCACCCTTCAGGACGTTCCATAACTGTGGTAATTCATCAATACTGCAATCCCGGAGAAATTTACCAAATTTTGTCAGGCGGTATTCATCCGCCAGCAGATGGCCGTTATCATCGACACAATTGGTCATGCTGCGGAATTTCCAGATGGTAAAACCCCGACCATTCAACCCCAACCGGTTCTGGGTAAAAAATACCGGACTGCCGAGCTTGATTCGCACCAGCAACGCCACACTCAACAATAACGGAAACAGCAGTATAATTAACAAAAAAGACCCAATGATATCCAGAAATCTCTTCCAGACATACCTGTAAGTTATCCCACTCATTATTCTTCCTCATCCTCAGCTTTTCTTCTGTGGTAAACCTACAAGGTTAACACAGGATTAATATATCGCTAAATACCAATATAAATTAACACTTTTACCCCAAACAACCCTTAAAAGATTACACTAAGATGAATTGTAACATTAAACATTTGTTACAACTTTGAGTCGTAAAACTACTTGTCTCAATCCGAGACTTAGCATCTTGCATCGCCGGATGCAAGTTGTAAAACCAGACATTCTACATTCTTTGGACATTTTTCTTCGCAGGTGCACAAACACTTGCCGGTTTACTTATATCCCGCGAGTTTACCGGTGATCAGGTCAATGGTTTTCCGGCGACCGTAAAGGGCAATGAATGAACCCATCCGCGGCCCCTGTTTCTGGCCGAGCAGGATTTCATACAAGGCGCTGAACCAGTCACGCAGCGTATCATAGCCCTGTTCATTGCCGACGGCGAAAACGGCATTCTGATAGTCAGCCGCAGGCAGGTTATCCGCCAGTTCCGTCAGCGTCCGGACCAGACTTTCGAGACCCCGCCGTTCATCCTCTGTCGGCGAACGATATTTTTTATTCGGTTTCACAAAATTTTCATAATAGACCAGTGCATAATCCATCAGCTGGTCAAGCAGCGGGTATTCCTCTGGTCCCGCGCCCTGCGCATAGGAACTGACATAGCCCCAGAGACTTTGCTTGTCGTCGGCATTGCTGGCACTGACCAGATTAAGCAGCATGGCAAAGCTCACCGGCAGCTTTTGCATGGGCGGGGTGCCGTTATGAACATGCCACACCGCATTTGCCAGCTGCTGTGCATTGTCCTGATCGGGGTATCTGGCCAGATGGGTGATATAGTCGTCGACGGTTTTCGGGATAATATCGAAATGAAGCTTCTTGGCCTTGCGCGGTGACTGATACATGTAAAATGACAGGCTTTCCGGGGTGCCGTATTTAAGCCAGTCCTCCATCGTCAGGCCGTTGCCTCTGGATTTGGAAATTTTTTCGCCGTTTTCATCAAGGAAGAGCTCATAGCTGAAGCCTTCCGGTGGCACGCTGCCCAGAATACGGCTGATACGGCTCGACAGAGTGACGGATTCGCTCAGATCCTTGCCCGCCATCTCGTAATCAACCCCAAGCCCGACCCAGCGCATCGCCCAGTCGGCCTTCCATTGCATCTTGCACTGGCCGCCGGTAACCGGAACCTCGACCAGTTTACCGGTTTCGGGATCGCGGTAGCTGATGGTGCCGGCATCAAGGATCACGGGCAACAACCGGCACCTGCAGGACGATACCGGTGCGCGGACAGATCGGCAGAAACGGGCTGTAGGTCGCTTGCCTTTCCGGCCCGAGGGTCGGCAGGATTACCTGCATGATCTGATCATAGGCCCCAAGCATTTTCAGCAGGGTAGCATCCATTTCGCCACTGCTATAGGCCACGCTGGCACTCTTGAACTGGTAATCAAAGCCAAAGCGGTCAAGAAAATCACACAGGCTGGCATTATTATGCTGGGCAAAACTTTCATGGGTGCCGAACGGGTCCGGAACCCGGCTTAACGGCAGACCCAGATGCTGTTCCAGCATGTCCTGACGGGGCAGGTTGGTCGGCACCTTGCGAAAGCCGTCCATATCATCGGAATAGGCAATTAATTTTGTTGGCGTGTCACTCAGGCGCTGAAAGGCCTGACGCACCATTGTGGTGCGCACAACTTCGCCAAAGGTTCCCATATGCGGCAGGCCGCTGGGGCCATAGCCGGTTTCAAACAGGACGTAGCCCTTGTCATTTCCATGGCGCTCAAGCCGTTTGACCAGATTTTGCGCCTGCTGAAACGGCCAGGCTCTGCTGCCCTGAGCGAGCGACAGTATTTCCGCGGGAGATGACATAGCATTTACTTTCTTATAATAACTGGCTTAAAATGACCGGGCCTTGATAAAACCCTTTACCGGCCCCGTCAACTCCTGTGAGACCGGAAATCAAATGATCGGCCCGACAAACCGGCCGAACCGGCAAAAATAAACCAGCGTATCGGTGGGCTGTTCTGAACAGGATTGACAGCGCCCTACTTTCCCTGTCCGGATAGCGGCTGGCGCGGCCCGGGCAGGATGAATGACGCTTTTAAATCCTGATTGATTTCTTTGGGGGTAAAGCGAATGGGCCGCCAGTGTTTTTTGGCAAAGAGCGTCGTCTGATCGCTATAATGGGGTGAGGTTGGATCGCCGGACTCACTGTAGGTCAGGAAAGCCGCCGCCTTTGGGCCGTTATCGGTATAGCTCAGGCTCAGCAGAAAACTGGTGCCGCCGGTGATCGGATAGCCCTTGTCGGTCAGATACCGGCTGCCCTTGATCTTGTTGCCTTTAATCTGACGGGCGAGGCTGTAATAGACCCGCTGATCAATAATATTGGCAATGCCCTCGAACCTGTTGCCGCCGTGAAGCGCAATTTTCTTATCACCGCGATAGGCAAACTGGGCATCGGCCAGCCTGCTGTCAAGGGCGAGACCGGCCCGCTTCATCACCAGTACCGCTTTGCCCAGATTCTGCCGGGCGAGATTTTTATCGCCGAGGCCACGCGGGGTATGAACCGGGTCTTTCGGGTCAAAGGCGACGCTGAAAAGTTTACCCTTTTTTCTGGTTTCGCTGTAGTTATACTGGGTGATCCATTCCCGGAACAGCACCGCGCCCCGGCTGTCAAGATCAAGATGCTTATTATAGCCCCCAAGCGCCGCGCACGCCTTGGTCAGGTCAACTTTTTTACCCGCAACCATGACTGAATCTTTGGCCGTGCATGCCGCCACCAGATCATTCAGCAACAGTTCTGCGCTCAGGCTGCGGTTTGACAGAATGGCCTGCTGCATCTCGCGCAGGGTGAATTTACCGTCGGCACCGGCCGGTCCAGTCGGGCTGAGATCACTGAGCAGCAGCGCATTGATACGGGTACGCAGGGTCCGGGCCGTGTCCACCGGACCATAGAGCGGTGAATAGCCACGGAGCGGAGCGGAGGCATTGGTCAGCCAGTAGCTGTCGTTGGAATTGAACACATAATCCCGACGCTCCTGTCGCGGCTGTTCGGCAAAGGGCACAACATCACTGCCGGCGCGCGCTCTGGGGTCGGACTGCCATTCAAACCGGCTGTCACTGCCGTCGAGCAGAATGAGACCCTTGTTATGAAACGCCTTGGTCATCGGGTCGGTCTTTATCCGTTGCCGCCACAGGGCTATCGCTTGCTTGCTCAACAGCCCGACACTGCTGTCATCGATATAGACCGCTCGGCCATCCTTGCTGGTTGCGATCGTGTTGACCCACGGCAGGGCATTCCATTTGCGGTGGGCGGCCTCAAATGCATCCATGCTCCGGGCCATATCCATCGCTTTCCACTGGGAAAATAAATCCTGATTGTTGAAATTGGCGTCCCGCACCGTCAGCGCCCGGGTTTTGGTCCATGGCACAGTCGGCAACACCACCATCGGGCCATAATGACTGAACCAGACAATATGAGTTTTCATCACCACTTTGCCCGACGGTTGCCGCACCGGAATGGTAATTTTCTTCGCGGTCATATGGCGGATGGCACCATCATAATAATAGCTGGTCGGGTCCCCCGGCACCAGAGTGAGCCGGTAAAAGGTCAGCCGCTGGCTATTGGAGACGGTATGGGTCCAGCCAACATTGTCATTAAAGCCGATCGCCACCCCCGGCACGCCGATCAGATGAACGCCATAGATATTTATCTTGCCCGGAATAGTCAGCTGCTTTTCCCAGAAACGATTGGGACCGGTCCACGGATAATGCGGATTGCCGAGCAGCATGCCATGACCATTTTTGGTACGCTCACTGCCAAAGGCCCAGCCGTTTGACCCCATTTGTTTAAGCCCCAGACCCCGGGTGATCTCGGCATAGGTCGGCGGCGCAAATTCTGGTGCTGAAGACTGCTTCTGCCCGGATTTAGCCGTCATTTTTGGTGGCTCGGCCGCGACAATCATGCCCGCGACATGGGGCGTGGTCTGGGCCAGAAAGCGAAAGCGCGCGAAGATATCTGCCGGGGAAATTGGCCGGACCCACGATGCTCCCTTGCACCATGAGGTGATCTTGTCCCGACCGGTATCATGGATATATCTGTTATAGCCAGCACTATAGCCGGTGATCCACTGCCGGTTTTGCAATGGCTGGGCGGCAAAATCCTGCCCGGCATGGGACGGAATCCCAAGGGCGCGGACGACAATATCGCTCATCAGATGATTATTTTTCACCCCGGCACCGTAATATTTTGCCCGCTCGCCCCGGGCCTCAACAATGGCATAGGCGATATTGCATACCTGATCCTTTGCCGCCATATAGCCTTCGCCGTAACCAAGACTGCCGAAATCATTCGCCGTAATATGGGGGATGCCATAGCTGGTCACCTTAATCGTGGCCTTATACTGTGCCTTTTGATCTTGGGTTTTTTGATTCTGGGTTTTTTGATCTTGGTTTTTTTGAGGTTGGGCTTTTTGTGAACTCTGCCCGCTGCAAGAAACCAATAATACTCCCGCAGTAAAAATCCCCGCTAATTCCAGAATCCTCTTATAATTTCCCATCATACTGGTTTCCCGTCTGTTATTACGCCGGAACCGCCCCTGACGCCCCCCCACTCTTCCGGCGAAACCCTAACAGAAAGCGGCAGCCAGTTAAATATTTAATTAAGCGGCCCTGGAAAGACTATTGATTATTTCGATCAGAGTGACTTCCGCTACCGTTTTGTCTGCGGTTATTTCAGTTCGGCATGGCGGAAACATGCGGTTTCGTGATCATTGACCATGCCGACAGCCTGCATGAAAGCGTAGCAGATTGTCGGCCCGCAGAATTTGAATCCCTGCTGTTTCAGTGCGCGGCTCATGGCTTCTGATTGGGCGGTGGTGGCGGGAATCCGGGTCGGATCCTGCCAGCTATTGTGAATGGTTTTACCGTCGGTAAAGTGCCACAGAAATTCGGAGAATTTGCCGGGCCGCTGTTGTTCCATCGCCAGATAGTGGCGGGCGTTACCAATGGTCGCCATAATTTTCAGCCGGTTGCGGATGATGCCCCGGTCATTCATCAGCCGCTCAATATCGTCCGTGTCATAGCGGGCTATTTTTTCCGGATCAAAACCGTCAAAGGCGGCGAGGAAGCCCGGTTTGCGCCGTAAAATAGTGATCCATGACAGACCGGCCTGAAAACCGTCAAGAATGAGTTTTTCAAACAATTCACGACTGTCCCGGACCGGAACCCCCCATTCCTGATCATGATAGGCGACATAAAGCGGGTCATCTCCGGGCCAGCCACAACGATTTTTCATGTTTTCTCTCCTCGGGTCAATCCGGTCTGTATCTACCTGTTATTTTAACCAATCAGATCTTTCAACCAATCAGGCCGCCACGGGCTGACCATGGCATCGCCGCAGGCATAGCTGTGACCAAAAACCATATCAGCCAGCCGGAAATAGCCGATAGCCATCGCACCCTGCCCCGACCTGATGTCACCGATTTTCTTGCCGCTGTCGGTGGTAATGATGGTTGTCGGCGGCGGCAGTGGTCCGGTAACCGTCACCGGCAGCAGTCTTTTTTTCAGGCTGGCGCGATATTTCATCCGCGCGGTAACTTCCTGACCGACATAACAGCCCTTGTCAAAATCAACCCCGTTCAGTTCCGCCATATTGCCTTCCAGAATGAGCGTGCCGTCAATCCTAAAGTCCCGGGAGCCATCCGGCAGCCCAAGCCCGAGGCGCAGATGATCATAGGCGTCTTCAGTCTGACAGCCGGGGATAGCTGCCTTTGCCGGCAGAATTGTGCGATAGCCGAGGCCGCTATGGCGCGGGTCCGGACAGGAGATTACCGCGGTCTCAATTTTATCCGCGGTCGCCAGAATAATATAGTCGGCCAGCCCGTCGGCAATCTCGACCTGCGCGCGCAACTTATACATCATCAACCGCCGCAGCAGGTCGGCACGCCGGTCCCTTTCACAGTCAAGCCATAATTTCCCTCCCGCCGCCGAGATAAAAAAATCATGGAGATATTTACCCTGCGGCGTGAGCAGCGCGGCATAAATCATGGCATCTTCAGCTATCTTTTCAACATTTCCCGTCACCAGCCCCTGAAGAAATGACCGGCGATCCGGGCCGGAAATGGTTATGATTGCCCGGGTTTCAAGCAAAATAGGGGCGTTATGATTTGACATTGGCCTGATAATCCCTTGCTATAATTTCTTTTAAATGAGTGCTGATCCGCCCTGCGGCCCGACCATCGCCAAACGGGTTTTCCGCCCGCTGCATCTTTCGGTAATGTTCCCGGTC
>JAADGA010000152.1 GCA_013152615.1 Alphaproteobacteria bacterium | reverse complement strand
ACCGACCGCGTCGTTTCTCACACCGCCCGCGCCTATGGTCACGCTTCCGGCATTCGCCTTGATGAGGATGTCGCTGTTGAGATTTCCGCCGGCCCTGTTGGCATGGATCTGGCCATCCACGGTGGTAATATCCCCGGTATTGGAGATCACGGTTATCCCGCCGTCCATCGTGTCGATGGCCTGGTCGTTTAGCGGTCCGTCGTTGCTGCCGGTGAGGAGAAAATCGATGCTCCCGGAAGCCAGCACGATTACATCACCCGTGTCGCTGCTCACCAGACCGCCGGTAACGGATACCGCACCGGTGATGAACGCGGTGGTTGTGGGAGTGGCGCCTTCAGAGGCATCGTGGATGTAAATATTGCCGGTGGCTTCGACAGAATTATTCCCATCATTTCCCGTGCCAAGCGTTACATCCCCGCTGCTTGCGACAATGATATTCACATCCTCGACAACCCCGCCGTTTGTGCCGCTCTGGATAATGCCCGTGCCGCTGTCGATATTCGCAGTGGGGCCATTGGTCCTGAGTGTTACATAGGTGTCGGCCTGAATGTCTCCCGCACCTGCCGTGATATCTGAATTTTCGGTGTTCGCCGTTATGGTGATATAATTTCCGGCCTGATCAGCGCCTCCGCTTCCGGCGGTGATTCCGATGCCGCCAATTGTGATGTCGTTATTCTTCGGGTCCGACCCCTGTCCGCCGGAGGAAATGGAGATGGAACCGTCGTTGGTATCTATTCCCACGCCTGCTGTACCATAGGTTTTGGCCACCGTGTTTCCGGCGGTCGCGTCATTGGAAGTGGACGTGATGATTATATTGCCGGTATTCTGATTATCGACCTCGGCCACGGTGAGGCCGGAGTTGTCGCTGTCGAGCACATTGATCTCGATATTGTTGCTGTCCTGATTGATCACCTGTGTGACCCCTGCAACGTCTATATCAATGGAATCCGAGCCGGTGCCGATACCGTCAAAAGCCTGCATCAACGCGATGGTTCCGCCTGAAATATCGAAAAGATCGTCATTTACAGCATCAACGGTACCGTTGTCTCCGGTATCTGAAATGGCACCGGTCACACTGCCGAGCCCGGCGCGGAGCGTGATGGAGCTTGCCGCGTCATTTAAGACTTCAGCCGTGAGGGTAATGTTCTCCTGTGCATCGAGCGTGACATCCCCGCCGGCGGTATTGTCTATGTCCGTGGCTGAAGTGATGTCAAAAAGCGTGGCCGAGGAATAATAATCCGTATTGGCCAAAGGCGTTTCGTCACCCTCCACCGTATCGACATCGACACTGTCAACTTCGGTGATATCGATTGCGGTTGCAGCAGCCGTGCTGTTGGCGGCCAGATTGTCCACGCTTATGTTGAGCTGACCATCCCCATCCCCGCCTACGCCCGAACCGTCGATGGCTCCGGCCGCAACAAGCATCAAATTGGCTACCGTCACATCGGCATCCGATTGATCGATGATTCCCCCCGCACCGGCATAAAGCTTGACGGTCGTTGAGCCGAAGGTTACGTCATTGCTTCCATCAACATCCCAGATCTCGATGGACGTGGTGGAAGCATCACCGATTTGCAATACGCTTGCCGCACTGAGCAGCCCAAGTTCGGCATCGCTGAGGTCGAGATCCGTGCCGGCTGCTGCTACGGCCGTGTCACCGACGTCGATATCCGTGTCCGTTGCATTGCCGGCGACAATGATATTGCCCGCAGTGGCGGTCACGGCAGCGGTGATGTCCATGTCGGCGCCTATCAGCATGACCGAATCCCCGGCCGTCACGGTATCGCCGATGATCAGAAAATCATCGTCGCCGACGGCTTCGATAAGTGCGTTGGACGAAGCGCCGCCTGCATTTACATCGCCGTTGGCTGCGACTAAAGCAATGGTGGAATCGGACTGGACATAGATATCTCCGCTGGTGGTGGAGATACCGTTTATCCCCTCGACCTGGGTGATGTTAACGCCAAGATCGGTCTGGGTTACATCAATTACTATGGCTCCGGCCGATGTTGATTCCGCCGCGAGAAAACCGCTCCCCGCGCCCGTGCTGTCATAATCAAGGGTCAAATCAACGGCACCGACGGCCGATGCCCCGAACTTGTTCAGGTTGATAATGGAAAAACCGCCGTTGACGCCCTTAGTACCATCATTGATGGCGGGTGTTCCTGCATGGGTCCCGGAATCTCCCGTATAAAGGATGAGGTCCTGATTGTTGGAAGCTATGGTAAGGGTGGTATCGGCAGTGATGGAAATGGTCGAACCGTCCGTGGAATCCGTCCGGCCGATAATGACATAATCCGAATCATTTGCGCCGGAGACCGCCACGGTGTTGATTTCGGATTCCGACAATGTCAATGATGCGCCGACTGTGCTGTTTGCCAGACCGGCGCCGTTTATGGAAATGGGACGGGCCAGAGTATACTGCCGGAAAATAACGTCCCCGCCGTCGGCTGCGTCGTTGGTGGTGATCTCGCCGTCATCACCGCCGCTGTTGATGGTCATATTGTCCGCGGTCAGGCGGATATCTGCATCCGTGCTGCTGATGATCTCGTCGTCTGCCTTTTCCAGAGCATTGCCGGCCCCGCCGGCTTCAAGGTAGACGTGGCCGCTTACCCCACCGAAAGGGGTATTCGTTACGTTGGCGTTTACGTTCAGGTTGCCGCTGATGGTGGCTATTTCAATATCGCCCGCAGCAGTCGCTGCCGCGTTTACCACATCGTCCAGCACATTGGGCGTGGGGGCGTTGTTGTCCACATCGGCCTCGCCAAGGGTCAGCGCTCCGCCGTCGTATCCCTCGGTAATAAAAATGCCTCCCTGGTCATCATTTAAGGCCGCAAGCTGGCCGGCGCCCGTGCGCACGACAATGGGCGTTCCGCTGACACCGATTCCGTCATTGGCACGAAAAGCAATGTCCGTTCCCGCAACGCCTTCCAGGCCGTTCTGAGCACTGCTTGCACCGGTGTTGGTAATCTCGGCGTCCGATTCCAGCAACACGTTTTCCGCGCTGTCAATATAGGCCGTAAAATCACTGGTGACGTCAAAGGTAGTATTTACGCCCTTGGCGGCGTTCAGGTCCATTCCGGAGGCATCATCTTCATAGAGGAAAATATCACCCGATTGCCGGGTGCGTGCCGCCAGGAAACCCGTGGACCGCACGTTGAGCTGGCTGCCATAAGTTCCCTCGACACCAAAAATACCGGTATCGGCATCCAAGGTCAGGGTGCCTCCCGTTGCAAGGGAAAGGATATCGGCGGTTCCATCACCGTCGTCCTGGATGGTTCCGCCGGAGATCAGTGTCCAGTTATTGGTAATATTGGCCGGGTTGTATACGCCGTCTTCCGTGACCCGGATGTCTCCGGAATTGGCCCGCCCGATGGTGAGGTTATCGGCGTGCAGCTTATCGAGTTCCGCATTCGTGAGGCTCAAATCTCCGACGGTTTCGTTTCCCAGATCGATATCCACACCGGCGGTATAGGGCATGATAATCAGATCGTTTTCACCCGAGGGGCTTGCATCGTCGATGTTGAGGGTTTTACCGGCATCCAGAGTGTCGATATCCACGATATCGGCCGCGATGATCAGATCGATATCCTCGCTGCTGAAATCCGCGTTTGCATCCAGCTTAAAACCCGCCGTGCCGGAGGCAAAAACCTGGAAACTGACCAATGTATTGCTGGCATCCGGGGTGTCAAGCACGATATCGGATGAGAGCAAATTATTGGTCGCAAAATCGATATCATCGATTTCAATTATATGCGCCCCGCCGCTGTTGGTGGCGGCGCTGATATCTAAAGTGACTGTTTCTCCGGCCCCCAGCGCCGCTGTTTCAACGCCGATGGGATCATCGAAGGTTCCGATATCCGAATCCGTACCCGCCCCTATCAAACGGATCGAATCGGCCACAATGCCGGTGCTGGGCGCACCGTCATCGATGATATCCCCATGCGTTCGGATAGTTACATCCGCGCCCGGAACATCCAAGGAATAGACCTGGATATCCCCGGTATGCTGGTTATCCACCGGCGAGGTATCGTCCGCATTATTAAAAGAGCCGATATAGATGGCCGATGCATTATCGATATTGTTGATGGCACCGGATTCAACGGCAAGCGCATTGGGGTCCGTATCCCCGCCGACATCGATGCGGCCGCCTGTCTGGCTGGCACCGATAAAAACACGACCAGTGGGGTTTACGCCTGCGCCGGCATCCCCGTCAAGATCGATTTCACCCGCGATTCCCAGGTCCTTTGCGGCCGTGAGGACCACGTCACCGGCTTCATCGGTGGTGGCATCGTTTTCCGTTGTTACGACTGTGGGCACGGCAACTCCCACAAAAATATCGATCCCCCCGCTGCCATCCGTTCCGTAGAAGTCCCCCCGTGCGATAAAATCACCTCCATCGGTCAGGGCGCGGCCTTTTCCGACCTTAAACTGAATCCCGCCGCTGGCGTAGGCTTCAATGTTTCCCCCAAGCCCGTCGACTCCATTATCGGTATTGAGAACCCCGTTAATAACAATATCATGATCGGTTCCGGCAACGTCGAGCCGCCCCGCCTTTAGCGTAATTGCGCCGCCACCGGTGGTAATACTTCCGACATCCACGTCCCCTTCTTCACTATTGGCCGTAAAGCCGCCGCCACTGGTATCCACGCTAACACCNGCTGTCAAACGCGATATCCCCGTTGCCGTTAAGTATCAGGGTCAAGGCGTCGGCATCGGCCGCGCCGCCATCCGTAATATTGGCATTAATGTCTATCTGGTCATCGGCATTGATCGTCAATGTCCGGGCGCCGCCGATTCCGTCAAGATCATAGGCATCCACCCATTCGACATCACCATCTGACCCACCATCCGCGCCATCATTGGTGGTTGATATAACGACATTTCCACCCTGAAGCGCCAAATGCAGGTCAGCAAGATCAAGCTGGGAATTGGGTGCTCCACCCGCCGGCATAAAATCATCCGCGCCGGTCGTGGAGATATTCGTACTGCCTCCATAATTACCAATCTTGATATTGCCCGGGTCAATCAAAAATGTGCCGGCGTTGCCATTGGGAGCCAGGGTATTGACCATCCCCTTGATCTCGACATACGCTTCGCCGGAAACTTCAAAAAAACCGCCATCACCGGATTGCTGCCCGCCTTTAGCCTCGATCGTTGCGCCATTTCTAAACAGGGCCATATTG
>JAADGA010000151.1 GCA_013152615.1 Alphaproteobacteria bacterium | reverse complement strand
CGTCAACAATGACATAAAGCTCACGGGAATAGATCGGGTTACCGGCGCTGTTTCGGGCTATTCCGGGGGCGGCGGCAAGTAATTTTATCTGGTCGGAGGACAGGACACTGTTGACTTCTGACAGGGCTCCGACCCGGGTTATGATGGCGATATCCCGGGAACCGGCATTGTTGAGAGTTGATTGAAACCCGTTGCCCATTGCCAGAAAAAATAACAGCACGCTCATCACGGCCGCCACCGTGAATATAGTAGCCAGTGACATGCCGAGACGACCCGGCAGGCTTCTGATATTCATCACAATCACAATCCATATCTGCGTAAAAATCATGGTTTTTTCCTAACGTGACAAGGCGGTGACAATATTAAGCCGAAAGGCGGAAATAGCCGGAATAATCCCGGTCATAAAGCCCAGCAACAGCATATAACCACCGGCGGACAGCAAAATTTCAGGCTGTAAAATCAGCGGCGGTAATGTCGGAACCAGCACCGCCGCAATTTTCACCAGCCCGGTGGCCGCGCCGATTCCTGCGGCTCCGCCAACAAAAGCCAGCATCAAGGATTCGCCGAGAATCATCCTGAATATCCGGCCAGAGGTGAAGCCCAGGGTTTTCATCACCGCAATTTCAGCGGTCCTTTCCCGGATGGCAAGCGCCATGGAATTGCCGACAATCACCAGAATTATAAAAAACGCCGCCAGCAGCGCAAAGGTAATGATCAGGGCAATATTGCCAAGCTGTTCGATAAACGCCTTGTTGAAGGCCTTTTCAGGCATGGTTTTGGTTTCGTAAAAGGAATTGGCAAAGTGATGGTCAATGGTCTTGATCAACGGTTCATTTAATTTCGGATCCCGGGTTTTCAGGGCGATAAAGCCAATGGTATCCCGGCCAAAGCTGCGGGATTTATTAAAATATTTATAGTGGAAATAAACGCTGCTGGTGTCAAATTGCGGGTTTGAACTTTTATAGATGGCGACTATATCAAAATCCCAGGTGTGGCCGCCGGATTTCTTGGAATATATGTTGGAGGATACCGGCACCCGGTCACCGAGCTTCCAGCCAAAACGGGCCGCGGTTTTTGCCCCGACCATCAGGGCCTGACGATTTTGCAACCAGGCTTTTTTCTGTTGCTGCGGGATGGTGATCTCGGTGTAAACCGTTAACAGGCTATCCGGTTTGACCGCAAACATCGGGATAAAATTCTGCATTTTCTGATAATAACCGCCAAACCAGGTCATAGGAACACTGTGGGTTACCCCGTTAAGGCTTTTGATCCAACCGGCATAGGAAACCGGGAGAGGTTGGGTAAAATTAATTTTATTGACGGTAATCAAACGGTTGTTGGCAGAAAGATCAACCCCGGCATTAAGCGCGGTCTGAAAAGCCATCAGGGTGCCGTAGATCATAAACGCAATGACGGTGGCAAAGAGGGTGAGGCAAAGCCGGAGCTTCTTGCGGGTAATATTCTTGTACATCAGGTAAAGGTCGCCCATCAGCTGTCCCCTTGTTCAATAAACCTGCCTTTATCCAGATGAATTATTCTTGCGGCATATTTTGCCGCCTCGAAATCATGGGTTACCATGACAATTGTCTTGCCATAATCCTTGTTGAGATATTGCAGCATAGTCAGGATTTCATTGGATGTTTTGCGGTCTATATCCCCGGTTGGTTCATCGCAAAGCAGCAGTTTCGGGTCCGAGACGATGGCGCGGGCAATGGCTACCCGCTGTTGCTGGCCGCCGGACATTTCCCGGGGCTTATGTTCGGCCCGGTCTTTCAGGTCGACCAGTTCGAGCGCGGCCTCGACACTTTGTTTGCGGCGTTTTTTCGACAGACTGGTTAACAGCAGTGGTAATTCGACATTGCGCGCCGCGGACAGCATCGGCATCAGATTATAAAACTGGAAGATAAAGCCGATGTTGGCCGCCCGCCACCGGGCAAGGGCATTTTCAGAAAATTGGTCAATACGCTGATCCTCGAACCATATTTCGCCGGATGTTGGCTGATCAATGCCGCCGAGCATGTTGAGGAGGGTGGTTTTGCCAGAGCCCGACGGCCCCATGATGGCGAGGAATTCACCGCGCTTGATTGACATGTCAAGATTATCAAAAATAGGGATGACCTCGCGGCCTCTGGTAAAATGCTTGCTGACATTTTTCAGATTATACAGGGTGGTGTTTGCGGTAATTTGGCGGTTATCGGTATCCATGAGTATTCCTGAAAATGATATTATTTATCCCTGGGTCGTTCTTTTACGATTGAAAAAAACAATTTTGACCCCCATTTCGGGCAGTATCCTCGGGTCGGTCTGTAACAGCCTGATGCGCACCCGTACGGTCGCTTTATTGCGGTTTGCGGTTGGGATGATCGCAATGACCCGGGCCTTGATGTCCCAGTCAGGATAGGCATCAAGATTTGCCTTTACCCGCTGCCCCCGGTAAATCCGACCGATAAAAGCTTCATTGACATCGGCTTCGATTTCAAGCGATGACATGTCAACTATGGTACAGATTCCGGTACGGGTAAAGCCGCCACCAGCCGAGATCGGCGATACTATCTCGCCGGGCTGGGCATTTTTTATGGTGACGATGCCGGAAAATGGCGCTCTGATGGTGTAATTCTCCAGCCGCTTCTGTTGCAGGACAACCTTGAGGCGGGCCACCCCCGCATCAGCGATTGCCCGGGCGAGTCCGGCGCGCGTGGTTTCCACATTGAGGGTGCTGAGGGTCAGCTTGGCTTCACTTGAAAAATTACGGGATTTAAGCTCTGAAATCCGGGCAAGAACCCGTTTTGCCTCGGCCAGACTTGCGCGGGCGCTGTCAACCCGGGCTTTGGCGACTTTCGTCTGGGCAATCGCGAGCTTGAGGTTGACCCGGGCGATTGTGTCATCAAGAGTGGCCAGGATCTGGCCCTTTTTTACACTCATGCCTTCTTCAACGAAAACATTGGTGATCCGGTCGGTTATTTTTGCCGAGACCGTCGCCAGACGGCGGGCAATGATATAGCCCGAGGCATCAAGGGCAATATTATCAACCGGAAGTTGTGCCACGGCTTTTGCTGTCGCCTTCGTCCCGGAATCCGGCGCCGGGGTATTTGTGGAATTAATCGCCAGACTGCCTTGTTCTGGCCGGGAGATATCGGCCTTGCCGGCAACAGAAGTCAGGAAGAACAGGCCCCAGCCGAGGGCAATCCCAACGGCCAGTGACAACAGAATAATGATGGTTGGCCGTTGGCTGTCCGGCTGTTTTTCATCACGGTCAATTCTCAGTTGTGACAGGAGATTTTCTTTTTTGCTCATATTGTTATCTAGCATACAATTGAGGGTGCGGTCTATTAAAGTTCATTTAACGGTTTTATGTATGCCGCTTCAGAGGTCGGATGACCGGTTGATATGAACGGTGAAACCTGCCGCCCGCAGACCGCTCAGTATATCCTGAAGATTTTCCCGGTCACGGGTCTCAAGCGTTACATTGGAATAGGTTTCCTTGGCCGGTAGTTCGGTAAAAAGACGGTGGTGGGAGACATCAATAATATTGCCGCCAAGGTCACCGATAATTCTGGCAATCCGGGCCAGTGCCCCCGGGACGTCGAGCAATTCCACCCGCAGACGGGTGATCCGGCCTTCCCGTACCAGCCCGCGCATCAGCAATGACGCCAGCAGCCGCGGATCAATATTGCCGCCACTGACGATCAGGGCGGTTTTTTTGTTCCGGAATATATCGGGATAACTGTTGACGGCGGCCAGCGGTGCTGCCCCGGCGCCTTCGGGGACGGTCTTTTCAATGGTCATCAGCATACAGACGGCTTCTTCCAGCGCATCCTCGCTGACAAGCAGAATATCATCTATCAGGTCCTTGCAGATTTCACAGGTTTTTTCGCCGATAGTCTTGACCGCAATGCCCTCGGCCAATGTCGAACCCTTGGCGGTATAGTCATAATGATGGATCGCCCGGTGAAGTGACGGGAATCTCTCGGCCTGTACCCCGATAATTTTAATGTCAGGGTTGATATGTTTTGCCGCGATGGCGATGCCGGAAATCAGGCCGCCGCCGCCAACCGGAACCAGAATAATATCGAGGTCGGGGTAATCTTCCATGATCTCAAGACCGATAGTACCCTGTCCGGCGATGACATCGGGGTCGTCAAAGGGATGGATCAGGGTTAAATTCTGTTCGGTGGCCAGCCGGGCGGCCTGTTGTGCGGTATCGTCATAGCGTTCCCCGGATATGACGACATCTGCGCCATGTTCCTCGGTCTGCCTTACCTTGACAAAGGGGGTGTTGACCGGCATGACGATGGTGGTCGGGATGCCAAGGCGGCTGCCATGATAGGCCACCCCCTGGGCATGATTACCGGCAGAAGCCGCAATAACCCCCTTTTTCTTCTGTTCATCGGACAGGTTGATCAGCCTGTTCAGGGCGCCGCGTTCCTTGAAAGAGGCGGTAAATTGCTGGTTTTCGAATTTAAGATAAATCTCGGCCCCGGTCAGTTTCGACAGGGTTACCGATTTTGTCAGCGGGGTCCGGACGATGGCTCCCTTTAGCAGTCGGGCGGCATTTTGAATATCTTCAAAAGTTACAGTATGGATGGTCGTGGTCATCATAAATCCGCATTAATCATTGTAAAGGGGCAGTTGTAGGGAATCATATATGGTTTATCGCCCTAAAAGT
>JAADGA010000150.1 GCA_013152615.1 Alphaproteobacteria bacterium | reverse complement strand
AATAAGAAAAATAGAGGTATTTTCGCAAAATTATTTTATAACCCGGTGGTGAACAGTATGAGTCAGACAGAGAAAAATTATGTTAGTGTAAAAGAAGAAAACGGGGGAGTATTTACCATAAAAAATTCCCTGTTTGCTATTATCACATTATTGGTATTGATCGTGGTCGCCTTTAGAGTTAACTCGGTGATAAGCGCATCAAATCACAAGACAGAAATGGAAAAAGCTGTTGTTGTGAATGAGTTTTCCGACAATCTGATTGCGGCAGCGGATTATTTCTCGATCGAAAGAGGGGTGATGGCCATCGCTCTGGGCTCGGACAAGCCAATTTCACCAGCCTTTCAGTCGATGGTTGACAATAACCGCACCAAGGGCGCGGCTGCTTATAAAAGGGCAATCTCTGCTTTGAATAACCTTGATAGCTTTCCCCGCAAGGTGGCGCTGTTTAAAAAACTGAAAGATAATTACAGTGCTTACCTGACGGCACAGGCCAAGGCAGATGTTGCCAGCCGTATTTCATATAGCAATGTCAAGGATAGCAATAGCCGAGACGGGCTGAGGCGTAAAAAAGGCCGGAGTGGTCGCAAGTTTCGCCGGGCTATCGATGCCCTGAATGTCAGCATCAATAGTCTTCGCATGGCCACGGAACTGGAAATTAACGAATCAGACACCCAGATTATCATGTATGCCCAGCTCAAGGATTCACTGGCTGAAATGATCGAATATAGTGACCGTGAGTGGGCCGGAATTGGCACCGCCATTCCGCTTAGCCGACCAATCTCGAAAAATATGCTGGCCAGTATATCTTCTTATGTCGGGCGGGTTAATTCCGCCTGGAACCGGGCTAATTCCCTGCTTGCGGCCAGAATGATAGATAACAAGTTGAAGGGGTATTCCAAGAAAATAAATGCGGATTTTTTCGGAACATTCCGCGATCTGAAAGATGAAGTCTATGACGCCTCTGATACTGCGGCGGCATCACAGGAAAACCTCGATACCATCAAGGCGGATTATCCGGTAAATGCGGTTGAATGGGTTAATCAGGCCACCGCCGGTACGGCAGCCATCCGCAAATTGAGCGCGGCTATCGGCACCTCCGCCCTTAAGGTTGCGGAAAGAGGGGTCTCAAAGGCAAATACTCAGATGATGACCGGAATTCTGGTTTTGCTGATTGCGCTCGGCATTGGCGGCGGGGCTTTCTGGCTGGTGGCAATGCGTATTACCCGGCCTCTGGGGCAGCTCGGCGAATCCATGACTGACATTGCCCATGGAAATCTGGATTCGGTCATTGTCGGCACCGATCGCCGGGACGAAATTGGCCTGATGGCGCGGTCGCTGCATATGTTTAAAGAGGCCGCAATAGAGAAAATCCGTCTGGAGGAGGAGCAGAAGGGGGCAGCAGATGAACGACGGCTGCAGAAGGAACGTGAATCCAAGGCCCGACACGAAGCAGAAGAACAGGAGCGTATTCGCGAGATTGAGCGTGAAAAAAGCGCGCGGGAGCTTCGCCGGTCCGAAATGCTGGCGCTTGCAGATAATTTTGAAGCATCAGTCAGCAATATTGTGACATCTGTTGCTGCCGCCTCCAGTGATATGGAGAAAAGAGCCCGCGATATGTCGTCAGTGGCAGAAGAAACCAACAATCAGGCGACCGCTGTTACTGCCGCTTCCGAGCAAACAAGTGCCAATATTCAGACTGTGGCCAATGCCGCCTCCGAATTGTCCGAATCGGTCAAGGAAATAAGCGAGCAGGTCAACCAGTCCAACAAATTTTCTGCTCATGCGGTTGTTGAAACCCAGAGAGCTACAGAGGAAATTCAGGGACTGGTCGAAGCGGCCCGGAAAATTGGTGATGTTATTAACCTGATCAGTGATATTGCCGATCAGACCAATCTGCTGGCCCTCAATGCGACGATAGAGGCCGCCCGCGCCGGGGAGGCCGGCAAAGGCTTTGCCGTTGTTGCTTCCGAGGTTAAAAATCTGGCAAGTCAGACCGCAACCGCAACCGATGAAATCACCACTCAGGTCAGCAGCATGCAGTCCGCGACCAGACAGGCGGTTACCGCGATTGAGGGCATCCAGAATGTTATCAAGAAAATTGATGAAACCTCTATCTCGATATCTTCTGCTGTGGAAGAACAGGATGTTTCAACCCATGAAATAGCCAGAAATGTGTCCGAGGTGTCCGCAGGGACGCAGGAGGTAACCACCAATATTCATGTGATGAGTGACGGGGCTAAATCCACCGGAACGGCGGCGGTTGATGTGCTGGAATCCGCCCGGAATATGTCACAGCAATCTGCCGAATTGCGCAAACAGCTTAACCTGTTTCTGGAGCAAATCCGGACGGCATAGGGATATTAGTTAAAATTTTACCTTTAAGTTTTGATTTACATTTCTTCTGTATATTGAGTCGGGAAGGTGGAAAGTAAAAAATCCACCGTTTAACAAAAAGTCGGTAAACGTCAAAAATTATAAAATATTATCTTTATTTTTAACTATTTGTAAGGAGATTTGAAGTGAGTAGGTATTTGGGAAAATTATTTGTTTATGTCGCGACCATCATGGTGTTTTCCTTCGGCGTCTCGGTTTATTCGGCAAGTGCCGGGCCAAGTGCTGTCAAAAAATGGCAGACTAAAATAGTCAGACTGATTGCTAAAAAACAGGTATATCCACGGTCCGCCATGCGGCGGGAGCTTGAGGGCCGGGCGCGGGTACGGATCCAGATTGATCGTACCGGTGCCATCATCAGCCACAAGGTGATAAAGCCAACCGGCAAGGCAGTTTTTGATCGGGAAATCCCAAGGCTGCTCGCCCGGATTAATCCACTGCCAGCACCACCGGCAAGCATGAGCGATAGTCAGTTATCCTTCATATTGCCACTGGCCTGGGTCATTCGCTAGCACTGGAATAGATATAATTTAAATCAAGCCCCGGAAAGAGCCATAATGGTTGTTCCCGGGGCTTGTTTGTTATGCGGGCTTACGGGTTTGCGTCTTGGCAAGCAGCCGGGTCAGCGGCCCGTGAATGACAGTGTTGGTGGCAAGAATTTCCCCGGTTTCATAGGCCTGGTCGCGGCCATCAAAGGTGGTCACACTGCCGCCAGCCTCGCGCACGAGCAGAATACCGGCAGCAACATCCCATTTTTTCAGATTACTTTCCCAGAAACCCTCATATTTTCCGGTGGCAACATAGGCAAGGTCAAGGGCAGCCGAGCCAAAGCGCCGGACACCCGAAACTTCGCCCATCACCGTTTCCAGCGTATGCAGGAAGGCTTCATGCCCCGGAGTGCCGTGAAAGGGAATACCGGTGGCGAGCAGGCTTACTTTCATGTCACGACGGGCGGATACCCGGATTTTCATGTCATTGAGGAACGCACCCCGGCCTTTTTCCGCCCAATAGGTCTCGTCAGTGACCGGATTATAAATCAGACCGGCGGTAATTTCGCCCTTTTGTTCAAGACCAATGGAAATGCAGAAGTGGGGGATGCCATGAAGAAAATTTGTCGTCCCGTCGAGTGGATCGACAATCCAGCGGCCACTGCCGTCACCAAGGTTGACCTCGCCTTCTTCTTCAAGCAGGAAGGCATAATTGGGCCGGGCCTTAAAAAGCTCTTCCTTGATAATTTTTTCCGCCTTCAGGTCAGCTGAGGAGACGAAATCCGCCGGTCCCTTGCGCGATACCTGAAGATGTTCCACTTCACCAAAGTCGCGATTGAGCCTGCGGCCTGCTTTTTGTGCTGCCATTTCCATGACGTTAATTATGGCGGATTTTAAAGCCATTTCAGAAATCCTTTATGCTTGAGGCCTGATATATGCCTGAGGCCTGATATTATTTTGCTCGTTCGACGTAGCTGCATTCGACAATGTTAACGACAATCCTGTCGCCGGAGCCGACGAAGGGGGGAACCATCACCCGGCTGCCGTTATCAAGAATTGCCGGTTTGTTGGAAGAGGTCGCGGTTTGTCCCTTGACCACCGGTTCGGTGTCAACGACCTCATAAATGGCATTTTGGGGCAGATTAACTCCGATCGGACTGCCCTCGTGGGATTCGATGACGACTTCCATCCCGTCCTGTAAAAATACAGTCCGGTCGCCGATCATTTCCGCGCTAAGCTCAATCTGTTCATAGGTTTCAAGGTCCATAAAGGTGTACATGCCGGCATTTTCAAACAGATAGGAATGATTTTTCTGTTCCAGACGCACCTGTTCCACTTTTTCAGAGGAGCGAAAGCGCTCATTCAGCTTGCGGCCATCACGCAGGTTTTTCAGTTCAACCTGAAGATAGGCTCCGCCCTTACCCGGCTGGGTATGCTGGGTTTTAACCGCAACCCAAAGACCGCCCTGATGTTCAATGACATTTCCGGGGCGGATGTTGTTACCATCAATTTTCATGTTATAAACCTTTTAAAGAACAACCTGTTTCGCGTGCAAGTTAACAGTTCGGGATAATCCATGCAATATTTAATCAGCCATGTTTTTTTATCGGCTGATAATGCTTCAGGGCAATGTCCTGACCCCAGGGTCCTGACCCTAATATCCCAGCACGGGATCAACCGGATTTAACAGCGGGCGGTTATTTTTCATATTAAGATAATTTTTATGGAGCTGTGATGCCGCTGCGGTGATATTGGTCAGGCCGGCACTATGGGGGGTGATGAAAATTGC
>JAADGA010000149.1 GCA_013152615.1 Alphaproteobacteria bacterium | reverse complement strand
GGAAAGCCTGAGCCCGGCCCGGTCCAGCTGGGTCCGCGCGAATGAATTCATCGCCGACAGCCATCAAATTCTCCGGATGCCGGGCGAAGACGGGCAATTGGCGCTGATTGCCCTCGGTCTGGGAAGTGACGGCAATTCACCGGACCCCTGGTGTCTCGCCGCGCTGGCCAAAAGCCTGCCCAGGGGTCGGTATTGCCTTGCCGACGACAGCGGAGAGATAACGCTTTCCGCGATCGGCTGGGCGCTGTCCCAATATGAGTTTGACCGCTACAAGACCAGAAAAAACCGTCATGGAGCGGTGCTGGTGGTAAAAGACCAGACGAAATTACCGGAGCTTGCCACCATAATCGGCGGCATTACCATGGTCCGGGATCTGGTCAACAGCCCCAGCTGTGATCTGGGGCCGGGCCAACTGTCGCAGGTGATGCAGGATCTGGCGCAGCGTTACGGCGCTGACTTTAACGAAACTGTTGGTGATGATCTTGTCGCCTGCGGCTTTAACGCTATTCACGCCGTCGGCCGGGCTGCAAAAAGCCCGCCGCGCCTGCTTGATATGACCTGGGGACGCACGGCGGCGCCGAAGCTTACCCTGATTGGCAAGGGCGTGTGTTTTGACAGTGGCGGCCTTGACCTGAAAGCGGCGGGCGGGATGCGGCTGATGAAAAAGGATATGGGCGGGGCGGCCCATGTCCTTGGCCTCGCCCGGATGATCATGGAAACCGGACTGGATGTCAGGCTCCGTGTACTTGTTCCGGCGGTGGAGAATAATATTTCCGGCGACGCCTTCCGTCCCGGCGATATTATCAAAACCTATAAGGGAACCACGGTTGAGGTTGATAATACCGATGCCGAAGGGCGGCTGGTATTATGTGATGCGCTGGCGCTGGCATCCGAAGACGACCCTGAACTTATGCTGGATTACGCCACCCTGACCGGGGCCGCCCGGGTCGCGATGGGTCCTGCGGTAGTGCCATTCTTTACCGACAGCGATGATATTGCCCACGCGCTGATGACCTGTTCTGACGCCCTCGATGATCCGGTCTGGCGGTTACCGCTGTATCAGCCCTATATGTCTGATCTCAACTCAAATAATGCCGACCTCGACAATGTCGGTTCCGGGCCCTATGGCGGCGCGATTATGGCGGCGCTTTTTCTGAAACATTTTGTCGGCAACCCGGAAAAATGGGTCCATTTCGATGTGTTCGCATGGAATTTAAAGGATCAGCCCGGACGGCCCAAGGGCGGAGAAGCCATGGCGTTCCGGGCTATTTACCGCTACCTGAAGCATCGTTTTGGCACCTTGTCGGCCAAAGCAATTAAATAACCTGCAAAAAAAGTTGCAGAAAAATAATTATTAGCGCAATATTCACTGATCACGCCATTGTAAAAAGTCAGTCATTCGGGAGGATATGATCACGGCATGAATATTGATTTAAGCGGCCACAAGGGATTGAGATTATGGTTGCATACCCTAACCGATACCGTCAGGTCGAAGGACGCCGATCTGACATCGCGGCAATTGGCCCTTTTGCTTCGGATTTACCTTAAAAACCCGCCACATACTGTTCGGGGACTGGCACAGGTGCTGAATGTTTCGAAACCTGTCATCACCCGGGCCGTTGATACCCTGAGCACGCTCGGACTGGTAAAAAGAATCCGGGATGATGCCGATAAAAGAAATGTCCTGATCCAGCGCACGGTTAGAGGCGCTGTTTTCCTGACTGATTTCGCGACAAAAATGGAAAAAGCCAATCAACAAGCCAACCAGCTTGAAAATGTCTGAGCCGGGCTATGACCCACGGACGACACCGACGCGGGGAGACCTGGCGGCGGTCGCCCTCAAGGGGCAGGTCACAGCCGACAGATATGTCAAGGGAACCAGATATCAGCTGATTGACGGCCTGACCAACCTTCACAGCCAGCCAGACAACAGATCCGGGCTGTGCAGCCAACTGCTGTACGGCGAATATTTTACCGCTTATGAGATCAAGGACGGCTGGGCCTGGGGACAGGCGGCCAGGGATGGCTATGTCGGCTATTGCCGCGCCGATGCCCTAAGCCCCGACTTTTTTCCGACCACCCATCATGTCACCAGTCTGTGCAGTCATATCTATCCGGAGCCAGATATGAAAATCCCGCCGGTTGGTCAGGTGTTCATGATGTCCAATGTCTCGGTAATTAATGACGTCCCCTATAAGGGCTTTGTCCAGCTCGCCGATGGCAACTGGATATTTGCCACCCATATCAGCAATATATCCTGCTCCGACCCGATCCCGGAAGCCCTCAAATTTCTTTATGCCCCCTATCTCTGGGGCGGCAGATGTTGCAGCGGGATTGACTGTTCGGCGCTGATTCAACTGTCCTTTGCCGCCGCCGGCATATCGGTTCCCCGGGATAGCGATCAACAGGAAAAGGTTATCGGCACCGCATTGGCCGATGACGACATCCCGCGTCAGGGCGACATCGCCTTTTTCCCGGGACATGTCGGGTTTATGCTTGATGATATGCACCTGCTGCACGCCAATGCCCACCATATGCGGGTGAGCATTGACCTGCTAAAAGAAGTGATCGACATCATCAGCTTCCAGACGGATAAACCACCGCTAAGATTCATCAAGAGAATCGGCGAATAATTCCGCTGCTGATCCGGCTATCCGGCCAGAATATTATTATCCGGGAGTATTATTATCCGCAGTATTATCCGGAGCCTTGACCGTCGGCAGGGCAAGCGGCGCATCACTGAACGACCGCAATAATACGATGACCGCCGCCCGGTCTGTCGCATTCTTCAGCCCGGCAAAACCCATTTTAGTTTTGGCAATGAAGTCTTTCGGTTTTTTAAGAAAAATGAACAGATCCTGAAAGGTCCAGTTGCCGCCCTTGGCTTTCATGCCCTCGGAATAGGAAAAGCTCTTGACGCCGCCTTTGGAACGGCCAACCACATCCCACAGGTCCGGCCCGACCCTGTTGCCAGCACCCTTTGCCGCCGTGTGACAGCCCTGACATTTCTTGAAAACCTTCTGGCCTCTTTCCACCGATGCCACCGCCAGCAAAGCCGCCAGAGACGGCTCTTTTTTAACCACAACATTTTTAGCCGACTTGACTGGTGCCGTTTCGACCTTGATCGGAAAGGCATCTTTTGTCAGATCTGCTTGTTTGAAAATGGCGCCGGTCAGACTGCTGATTCCAACCATGCCCAATGCCGTCAATAATACTGCCAACGCAATTTTACTCAGATTATAGGAACCCAATTTTCTTCCTCTCAGGTTAAGTTTCCAAAATTACCCTGAACACAATATTTCTGAACATTATTACGCCCCCACATCCATCTACTGCATCCACCCGCTTTGTCCTTCTTTTTACAGCTGTTTTCCACTGGATACAAGACTTGTTCAAGTATAAAATGACAAAATCCACTCGCGGCCCTTAAAAATATTTGACAGTCTGTGATCGAGGCGGAATACTGCCCGAAAATTTACAAGGGTAGAAAGATGCAGAAAACAACAGAATCCGGGAATATTATTGCTTCAAATACCGTCGCTTTTCAGGGCGAACCGGGGGCCTATTCAAATCTGGCCTGCCGCACGATGTTTCCGGCGATGACCGCCCTGCCCTGCCACAGTTTTGAAGATGTTTTTGCCGCAGTTGAGGAAAAACGCGCCCGCTATGCCATGATCCCGATTGAAAATTCCGTAGCGGGCCGGGTGGCGGCGATTCACCACCTGATCCCCCATTCTTCGCTGCATATTATTGGCGAGCATTTTCAACGGATAAACCATCACCTGCTTGCCATTGATGGTGCGAGTATGGCAAGCCTTAAAAGCGTGTATAGTCATGAGCAGGCGCTGGGGCAATGTCGTAAAAACCTGCTGAACTGGGGGCTGGAACCGGAAATACATTCCGATACCGCCGGGGCCGCCCGGCGGGTTGCCGAATTGGGTGACCCGACGGTCGCGGCCATTGCCTCCGCACTGGCGGGAGAGATCTATGGCCTGCAAAGCCTGAAAAAAGACATTGAAGATGCCACCCATAACACCACCCGCTTTGTAATTTTCGCGCGCGAGCCACTGGCCGATCCAACCCATGACGGCACCACCGTCACCAGTTTTATCTTTCAGGTGCGCAACGTCCCCGCCGCCCTCTATAAAGTCATGGGCGGCTTTGCCACCAATGGCGTTAACATGACCAAGCTTGAAAGCTATCAATTGAACGGCGCCTTTGTCGCTACCCTGTTCTATGCCGACATCGAAGGCCACCCGGCGGATCGCAACGTCCGGCTCGCCTTTGAAGAGCTGGCCTTCTTCACCCACGAATTCCGCATCCTCGGCAGCTACCCCGCCGCCCAATACCGGATCGACCGGAAATAACCCCCGGAAGAATCGCCCAC
This sequence comes from Alphaproteobacteria bacterium, assembly GCA_013152615.1. Lineage (GTDB taxonomy): Bacteria > Pseudomonadota > Alphaproteobacteria > Sphingomonadales > Emcibacteraceae > Paremcibacter. The sequence goes on along the minus strand of JAADGA010000149.1, from coordinate 298 downwards.
CACCACAATTCAACCCCACAGATATTGCTGGCACGGGGTATTCGGTAACGTAAATTTATTTGCGTTTTCAACGGCCTGTGAGATAATATAATAAAAAATAGTCCAGGATCTTCATAAAGTCACTATGGTGCCGATTTCAGGTAGAATGAGTGGTGAATTTTCCATATTTTTGGGTGAGATTAAATTTTAAAAAATAACCATTTCTTCAACATATCGAAGCAGGGAGCTTAGAAAAATTGAGCCCTTAGGCGTTAATAACCAAATAAAAAAGCCGCAATTCATTAATGTCATTATCCAA
>JAADGA010000148.1 GCA_013152615.1 Alphaproteobacteria bacterium | reverse complement strand
GGGTTATTGGCGCAGGCCAAGGAATTGACCGTTATTGCCACCATCAAACCGTTATATTCACTGGTCGCCAATGTCATGGGGACGCAGGGCAAGCTCGAACTGATGGTCAAGGGCGGGCTTGATCCCCATATTTACCGGATCAGGCCGTCAAATATCCGTCAGCTTTATAACGCCGATGTTATTTTCTATATTGATCCAAATATGGAAACCTTCCTGAAAAGGATACTTGACCATGATAATGGCGACCTTACCGCCATCGCCATGGCCCGACAGAAAGGCATCGCGCTGCTGCCGCGCCGCACCCGGAAAATATGGTACACTGATAAGAAAATGACTCCGGTTCAACGTAAAAATGACGCTCCGGACCTCCATATCTGGCTCGACCCGGCCAATGCCCGCCGCATGGTGCGGATTATTGAGGAAACCCTGTCGGCACAGGACCCGGCGCACCGCCTGACCTATATCAGGAATGCCAGCAAAACAATCGCCCGGCTTTACCGGATGGAGGAAGATATTCGCGAGAAATTGCGGCCATTGCGCCATCGGCCAATGATTGTCTATCACGACGCCTTTCAATATTTTGAGCAGGCTTTTGGCCTGAAAAGCATCGGTGCCATCCTGTTAAAACCGGACCAGACCCCAAGTATCAAACATATCAATATCCTGAAAAAACTGGCGCGGGAGAAGAAAGTAACCTGTGTCCTTGCCGCACCGGGGGTTCATCCGCGGATTGCCACCATTGTGCTGAGCCGGACCCAAGCCGGATTTGGCATCGTTGATCCCCTCGGCCTTTATCAGGACAAGGGGCCGGACCTGTATTTCAACATGATGGAGGCCTTGGCACAAAGCATCATCGACTGTCAGGATAAAGGCGACGCCTTCAAGGATTTCAACAATAACAATCTTGATCAGCCCTGAGGCCCCGCCAGAATATTTTAGAAAACCCGAATATTCTAAAAGGCATAGTCCCTGAAGATAAAATCTATATTTTGCCCCCAGCCACCCTGATCAACTGGCCGGTGGTATTTCTCCAGCATATCTTCCGCGACCGTTTGTCCTTTTGCCACAATATTTTTCAGCGGGTTGAGGAAAATCCGTTCATCTTCACCGGTAGCGTTGAGCCGCGCCCGGTGCTTCAGCCCCTGCGCGGACAGCGCCAGCATGTCACCGGCAATATCCCGGACCGTTCCGTTCCGAAATGCGGTGGACAGGGCGGTGACCGGCACATTTGCCCGCAGGAATTGATGATCTTCCGCAGTCCAGTCCCGCACCATATCCCAGGCGGCATCAAGGCTGGTCTGATCATAAAATAACCCGGTCCATAACGCCGGTAACGCGCAGATCCGGTTCCAGGTGCCGCCGTCAGCCCCGCGTACCTCAAGAAATTTCTTCAGCCGCACTTCCGGGAACAGGGTGCTCATATGATCTTCCCAGTCCTGTATTGTCGGCTTGTGTCCGGGATAGCCCGGCAACTCGCCGCGCAGAAAATCACGAAAGGACTGCCCGGCGACGTCAATATATCTGCCCCCGCTATGTTCGGGCCGATAGACAAAATACATCGGCACATCCAGCACATGATCGACATAAGCCTCAAACCCCATGCTGTCATCAAAGACAAACGGCAGAATTCCGCAGCGGTCGGGGTCGGTATCGGTCCAGATGTGGCTGCGGTAACTCAGATAGCCATTCGGCTTGCCCTCGGTAAAGGGCGAGGCGGCAAAAAGCGCGGTGGCGATCGGCTGCAATGCCAGTGATACCCGGAATTTCTTCACCATATCAGCCTCGCTGGCATAATCGAGGTTGACCTGAATGGTTGAGGTCCTCAGCATCATATCAAGGCCGAGATTACCTTTTTTCGGCATATAGTTCAGCATGATGCGATAGCGGCCCTTGGGCATCACCGGCACGTCGGCGCGTGCGGTATTGGGATTGAAGCCGATGCCGAGAAAACCGATTCCAAGTTTCTCACTGACCGCTTTGGCAAGCTTCAGGTGGCTGGCGACCTCGCCACAGGTTTGATGCAGGGTCCGGCACATGGCTCCGGAAAGTTCAAGCTGTCCGCCCGGCTCCAGCGTTACCGACTGGCCGTCACGGGTCAGGCCGATCACGGTCTCGCCTTCCATCATCGGATCCCAGCCGAAGGCCTGCATTGCGGCCAGAATGGCGGAAATGCTGCGCTTGCCGGTATAGGGTACCGGTCTCAGGGTATCAACGCAAAAGCCGAATTTCTCATGCTCGGTGCCGATTGACCACTCCGTTTTCGGCTTGGAGCCTGAGGCGATATATTCTATTAACTGTTGTTTGCTTTCAATGGGCTGGTTTTTATTATTTTGGGGCATATTGGTTTCGCATTATTATTTTCCTCGGACGCAAAATATGTGGGGGTTCACGGATATAATGTCAATACGCCGTCGACCACTTTATATCCACGGATATTATTGAGGAAACTCATCCCGAGCAAGGAATAATCCAGACCCTTGGGAACAACCGAGCCGGTTATATTATTTTTGCTGATCGGGCCGAGCGTAATATTTTTAATCCTGACCGGCGCACCATAAGCAACCCCGTTGGCTGTCTTGTAAGGCATGGTATAATTCAGCCGATTCACCGGCAGGCCGATCGCGCGCGCGTCTTTGCGGGTGAGGGCGACATCGGTCGCCCCGGTATCGACCATAAAGACAATCGGCACTCCGTTGACCCGGGCCTGCACGAAAAAATGCCCGCTCATATTTGCCCGGAAGCTGATACTGCCATTTTCACTGATACCCTTTGCCGGGTTCAGTTCCCCCCCCAGCCGCCCGGCCCCGGTCCAGATGCTGTAGCCGAGCGCTATCACCCCGAATATAATCACCCATGTCGCCAGATGCCTGAGCGCCAGCCCCGGCGCACTGCGGACATGAACCCACAGGCCCGCGCCGACAAAGGCCAGTAACAGGCCGTCATATAATACCCCCGTCATATTATCGCCGGTTGTCAGGCCGGACGGCAAAAGCCGGGGCATGACCCAGAAAGCGATGACTCCGATCAATAAAAAAATGATTATCCCGATAACAAAGACCGAAAACCGGGACCGGCGGCTATAGGGAAAATGCGGCTGGCCGGTGGGTCGTTCCGGATTTTCTGATGGGGTATCGGGGCGACGGCCCCACGGCGATGGTCGATCAGGATCATTCATAGCTATAATATAGGGTATAAATGCCTTCAGGGAAGCATCAGATAATTTTTTATTGGCCTTTTGGCCGAAATATGGTGATATGGCATTGATTTTTACAAAAAAAACAGAGGAGCAATATGATCGGCCTGCTACGCGCCATGCTGTTGGCGCTATTATTGAGTGTCATTCCCCCGGCTATTATGTCGGTGGCGGCGCAATGCACGAAACCGCCGGGCTGGGTGCCGGGCAATCTGGCGGAATTGCTGCGCCAGCATCAGGCGTGGGCGACGGAGACCCTGCCCCCTGACCCGGACGACCCCCGGCGGCTCAATCTGTGTCATGCCGATCTGTCCGGGCTAAACCTGTCCAATGCCAATCTGTCCGATGCCAATCTGTCCACCACCCGGCTGGTCGGCACCAATTTTGTCGGGGCCAATCTCGACGGGGCCAGGCTGGATGGTTCCTATATCAAAAACAGTAATTTTGATGCCGCCTCGCTGCGCCGTGCCTCTTTCCGCACGGTTGAAATAACCGGCAGCCTCTTTGCCTATGCCAATCTGGAGCGCAGCCGGTTCCGGGATACAAAAATCACCGACAGTGACTTTACCGGTGCCGATCTGAGCCATGTGAGCTTTTACAACGTCATCGCCATCCGGGTGAATTTTCATTTTGCCGATCTGTCGCTGGCCAATCTGGGCAATATGAAAATAACCGATGTTGTCTTCAAGGACGCACTGCTTTATCTGAGCAACCTGAGGCAGCTGAATATCGGCGAGGAAAGGCGCGATGATATTGCCGAATTCTGCCGCACTCTGACCAGCGCCCGGGGCTGGCAATTCAGCCTGAGAAAACAGAAATTTCTCTGCGGTGCCCGAATCCTGCCGGGAAAATATCCGCTGGATGGGGAAAACCTGCAACCAAAGTGAGTTTATGCTTTATCCCGGCCGTCACCATCCTGCCCGTCACCGGCAACGGCTTGCCACAGCGCGATGGCGACGATGGCGGCGGTGTCGGCACGCAGGATGCGCGGGCCGAGCGTCACCGGCACCACATTGGCCTGTTGGCGAATCAGGCGACGTTCAGACGGGCTGAAACCGCCTTCCGGTCCGATCAGGATGGCCCATTTCCGTGGCCGTTCCTGCCACGCCCTGACTTCATCAATTGCCTTGGCCACCGGGAAGGTATTCTGGTCATGTGCGCCGCCCTCGTCACAAAACATCAGCAGCCGGTCCCCGGGCCATGCCGCCAGTAACGGTTCAAGGCCGATCACCGGCTCCACCCGTGGCACCGTCATCAGTTCGCATTGGCCGGCGGCCAGCATCGCATTCTGGCGGATTTTATCCATTTTTATCCGGCAAGGGTTGGTGTGGGCCGTTATCACCGGCTGTATCAGCGACACCCCGAGTTCCGTCGCCTTTTCGACCATATAATCAAGTCGAGCCTTTTTGATCGGGGCAAACAGATACCATAAATCAGGTTCGGCGGTCTGGGGCCGGATCATTGCCCGAACCGTCATCACCGTCCGGCCCTTGCCGATTT
>JAADGA010000147.1:4744-9327 GCA_013152615.1 Alphaproteobacteria bacterium | reverse complement strand
AAATATTTTTTGATCAGGTCTCGATCTCAACCGACTGGCTTGTTGCCCCGGTTGAACAGTATCAGCAGATTGCCTATGTTCAGCTGACGGACGCCAATGCCGGCATGGGGATGATGTTCACCGGGGTTGCCCGGGCCGCCTTTGAGCATGCGCTGAATTATGCCCACGAGCGCAAACAGGGCGGGGTCCCGATTATCCGTCATCAGGCGGTGCGCTCCCGGCTTTTCCACATGTTCCGCAAGACTGAAGCGGCGCGCGCGCTGGCACATCGGGTTGCGGCCTATAATGTGTTTAATTACCGGCCCGCACTCATCGGCTCCATTTCATCCAAAATTACCGCCACCCAAACGGCTTTTGAGGTTACCAGTGAAGCGCTGCAACTTCATGGCGGCAACGGTCTGACAAAGGAATATCCGGTTGAAAAATTACTGCGTGATGCCCGCGCCTCAATGATTGAGGATGGCTGCAATGATTTTCTGGCGATCATTGGTGGTACCGCCCTGATGCAGCAGGATTTAATCGGTTAGCATATCCGTCTTGATCACGGATAGTTTCGGCCCGTTTTCTATTAGCCCTCAACAGGTATGCGCCCTGTATTCCGTCAGTGAAAAATAGAAAATGCCGGATCAGCTACGATAAATTTCTGGATAAACAACGGCATAAGATTAAAATCCGGATTTCAGGGGGTTATCTGGCCGAAAGTATGACATTGGGGACAGGTGGGGCTGTATTTATCCTGTGACGTTCCGCAGGCGGCACAATGCCACAACGGGTTCGGCGCGGCGTTGGCGGCCTGGGCCAGATGGGCCTCTGCCGCCTGTTCATCATGTTTTTGCCGGATTTCCAGCCGTGCCAGCAGGTGAAAGCTTTCTGAACTTTCCTGATTATTTTTGATAATGCTACTGAGGGCCTGTTTGACCGCGGCCCAGTTTTCGCTCTCCAGCCCGACCTGTGCCCGTAAATGCAGGCTGTGGCGATGGTCGGCATTGAGGGCTGTTAATTTCTCGATTCGGCGAAATTTTTCACCCGGGGTTTCCACCGGCTCAAGATCAAGAAAAAGCGTGCCCAGATCCGGATGAGGCGCTCGTTTCCAGCAGGCTTCAATCACCTGACGGGCGCGGGATTTATTGCCTGCTGCCAGATAATGACGACTCAACAGTCCGGCGGCGGGGATAAAGGCCGGATCATATTTCAACGCCTGACGGGCCTGGTCCCGCGCCGTGGTTTTATCGCCCGCAAGGTCTGCCTCCAGCGCCTGACTGTAACAGAGTACGGCACGCAGATGTTTCTGCATGCTTTTATCTATGGCTTTGGTCTTGACCAGCTTGTCCAGTTGCGTTGTCGCCGCGCTCCAGCGGCCAAGCCGGGTCAGGATGTCGAAATATTTATGGCTGATCCATGAATTGCCGGGCTTTAACTGATGCATTTCTTCAAGCAGCGCCAGCGCCGAGCTGTTGTCTTCTATTTTGATGTCATTTTCCAGACGGTATTTCAGCGCGACCATCCGGCTGTTCGGGTCATGCTGTAACCGGGTGAGATATTTCTGTCTGTCGGCGTCGGTCGCAACCTTGAGCAGCAGCCGGAGCGGCCCGTGGTTTTTCGGTAACAGGCCATGGGCTTTTTTGCCATGTTTCAAGGCAGCCTCCTGATCATCAACAGCCATGGCGGACCAGCCAAGATCAAGTTGCGCCAGACCTCTTTTTCCGCGTTTTTTCTGTCTTGTCAGGCTGTTTAACGGATTGTCCACCCGGAACCAGAAATAAAGCCGGAACAGCAGCCCACAGAGCAGGGTATAGAGCAGAAACAGCAGGAGCAGAACCGCAACCGACATCCTGACCTGCCAGCCCTGCCAACTCAGCACCACCAGCCCCGGATGATTGGCAAACCATACCGCGCCGAGCGCCAGAATAATCGCGAGGGTAATATAAAAGCCAAGCTTGATCATAAAGACGGCTCCCTGTTAACCGGCCCCGGCTTTTGGTCCGGCACACGGTTCTGTTTTTTAGCTGGAGTTGTTTCCGGAGCTGTTTCCGGGACTTTATTCGGAGTTGTTTCCGTGGTGGTGAGATAATAAGCGGCGGTGAGGCTTGCAATATTATTGATCTGGTCCCCGGCCTGCAGATAGGTTGTCGCCTGTAACCGCCAGACCCTCAGGACATTTTGCATCGTATCTGGAAGTTGTTTCAGCCGACTTAAGGCCATCTTCAGGTCATGACGGGCCAGCATCTGCCGGACAGTGGCGATAATATTGTCTGACCCGGTGGCCGCTGATATGTCTGTCCTGCGGATAATCACCAGATTTTTGATGCTGTGATAGGCCCGCTGCCACCACGGATCAGCTTCTGCCGTTGATTTTGCCCGGATCATTGCCGGGATCAAGGCATCAAATTGCGCCCGCAACCGGTCCGGGGGAACAACACCGGCTTTATGGTCGCCGAGCCAGCTTATGCTTTGGCGGAGCTGGTCATTCCGGGCCAGAGAGCCGTGGGACACCATGGTTTCAACGGCAGCTATTTCCGGCCCGTAAGCCTGCCCCGCGGTTATCCGGCGCCGCAGATCACTAATCCGAAAGGCGAGCAGAGCGCCATTGTTATCGCGGGCGGCATAGGCTTCGCCCGCCTCAAGCCGCTGTGCCAACTGGTCCAGACGGCTGGATTGAGCGGTCGTTGTTTCCATCAGCCGGGATAGTGTGCGGCGGGTATCCTGTGCCTCGGCCAAGCCTTTGCTTAACGGCACGAACGAGGCCTCAAGCTGGCTTATCCGGCCAAGCAACATATCAATACGGGCGGATTGCGCCAAGGTTTCAGTTTGTTTCTCCGTTTGCTTTGTGGTCTGCTTTGCGGTCTGGCGGGTAACGGCCTGCTCCAGCTTGGTCAGCCGCGCCAACAGCGCGGGGTCGGGTGCTGCCGACAGGCTGTTTGACGGGCTGTTTGACAGGCGGTTTGACAGGGCATCGAGCCGCTGGCTGAGCGTGTCTTTTGCTGTTTGCAGCGTCTGAATAATATTGCTTTGTTGGTCGAGACGGCTTTCAATCCGGGCGATTTTAGCGGTTAACGGCGCCATATCCGCTGCGGAATTATTGTTGTCCCCAACCCACTTGGCCAGAATTGGCAGACGGTCTTTCAGCGTCGGCAGGAAATAAAGTACCGTTGCCGATCCCAGGATAAACACCATCACCACCGCCAGCACCCACAGTGCAAGGTTAACCGGCCGCGGCTTTTTCCCCGGGGCTGGTCTGGACACCGATGCCTGAACGGCTTTAGTTTTTTCAGCATTCTTTTCAGCGTTCTTTTCAGCGCTCTTTTCTGTATTTTCTTGTGTCATTGCTGATTTTCCTTGAACGTTATCTTTACCAACTGAAACAGACTGGTCTGGTTTGGCCGGGGGGCGGTTAATATATCGCGCCACCGGAGAAAGTCTATCATATTTGCCACGGCGGGACTAAGGCAAAGCGCGGTAATCCGGCACAGGGCGGCATCAATGGCGGCGGCACGGATCAGATCACCAAATATTTTTGCGCTTCTGGGGGAATATAACGCGATATGGCTAATCCCGCCCGCGGTTATCAGCGTTTCAATCCGCGCTGGCAGCCGCGGGGCCGGGTCCGCCTGATAAAGTTGTTTCCGGGTAAGGGTAAAGTTGGCTTTTTGCAGAATAGCGGCTAAATTCCCGGTAATATCCCGGGCGGAAATATGTAACAGCGGCCCCGGCTCAAGCCGCCGGATGATCAGCTCCGCCAGCGTTGCCACATTGCCATCCGCGGCATATACGGTTTGAAAGCCGTTTTCAGTCGCACAATGCGCACTGGCCGCACCGACAGTAAAACAGGCTATGTCCCGCTCGGGGCTGTTGCGAACAAAGGCGCGGACACCGTTGGCACTGGTAAATAAAATCGCCCGAAACCGGGTGAGGCTGACCGGTTCGGTGTCATAATAACTGATGGTCAGCAGCGGAGCCAGATCAACCTCATGGCCCAGTGCAATCAGTTTTTGCGCCAGTATGTGGCAATCCGGTTCCGGTCGGGTAAGCAGAAAATGCATTTATGATCCTGCGGCAAGTATGCTGAAGAAATCTTCCCCGGCCTGATCTTTCAACACCTGTCCAACCATGGTCCCGAGCTGTTCCGGATCAATACCGACGGCATGATGACAATAAGACTCACTGCCATCAGGCAGCGAAATCCGGCCGGTCAGGGTGATGACCCCCGCATCGACCGTGGCATGTCCGGCGATCGGGGTCCGGCAGGAACCATCGAGACATTTCAGCATCGCTCGTTCCGCCTGCACGCATATTTCGGTTATTTCATGATTCAGCGGCCGAACCAGTTGCCGCGCCCGGTCGTTATCACGGGCGATCTCGATACAGATGGCTCCCTGCGCCACCGCTGGCAGGAAATCCTGTACCGCCAGCGGATGAATATGATCATTTTTCACCCCGAGCCGGTTCAGACCGGCCATGGCAAGATAGGTGGCATCGACCACCCCGCTATCAAGTTTTTTCAGCCGCGACTGCACATTGCCGCGCAAGGTCACCACCTTGAGATCCGGGCGCAACGCCAGCGTCTGGGCCTGCCTGCGCAGGGA
>JAADGA010000147.1:0-4697 GCA_013152615.1 Alphaproteobacteria bacterium | reverse complement strand
CAGATAAAGGCATCCCGGGGGTCTTCGCGTTCCAGAATGGCCGCCAGCTCAAGCGTTGTCGTCAGCTCAGTCGGCATATCCTTCAGCGAATGCACCGCCATATCAATTGCCCCGCTGATCAACGCCGCCTCGATTTCCTCGGTAAAAAGCCCCTTGCCGCCAATGTCGGCCAAGGGCCGGTTTAATATCCGGTCGCCTTTGGTGGAAATGACGCTGATCCCGACCATAGCCCCGGTTAAATCGGGGTGGGCGGCGAGGAGGCGCTGCCTGACCTCGTTGGCCTGGGCCAATGCCAGCGGGCTGCCTCTGGTGCCGATCAGAACCGTCGGGTTATCTTTTTTGATGTCTTGCACGGATAAAGGCCCTATAAAATAATATTGCGAAAGTAACTTGGTTGTAGAATAATTTTTGTCGGGATGCCATAAATAATAATCCCGGGGCTTAAAAATAATGGTGAATATGGCTAAAAAAATATATCTGCTTGGTCTGGAAAGTAGTTGTGATGAAACTGCGGCGGCAGTGGTCACGGGTGACGGTGAAATACGTGCCAATGTGGTGCTGTCCCAGATTGAGGAACATCGGCCTTATGGCGGGGTGGTGCCGGAAATCGCCGCCCGCAGTCATATCACCCATCTTGATCATCTGATTGCCCGGGCCCTGGCGCAGGCGGAGTGTGATTTTGCTGATCTTGCCGCCGTGGCGGCAACGTCGGGTCCGGGCCTGATCGGCGGGGTTATGATCGGCATGATGACCGGCAAGGCAATTGCGGCGGCGCGGAATATTCCGTTTATCGGGGTTAATCACCTCGAAGGTCATGCGCTGACGGTCCGCCTGACCGACAAGGTTGACTTTCCCTATCTGCTGCTGCTGGTGTCCGGGGGCCATTGTCAAATCCTGATCGTGCGCGGGGTCGGGGCATATCAGCGCCTCGGCACCACCATTGACGATGCGGCGGGGGAGGCCTTTGACAAGACCGCCAAAATTCTGGGGCTGGGTTATCCCGGCGGCCCGGCGGTGGAGGCGGCGGCAAAACTGGGGGACGGCACCAGATTTTCGCTGCCGCGCCCGCTCAAAGGCAAACCGGGCTGCCATTTTTCCTTTTCCGGTCTGAAAACCGCAGTTCTCCGGCAGGTGGAAAAAATCGGCGCCACTATTTCACAGCAGGATATCTATGATCTTGCCGCCAGTTTTCAGTGCGCCTTGTGTGACAGTATCCTTGACCGGATGGCGACCGCGGTTGATTTATATCTTGAACAATATCCCCATGGCCCCCATATTCTGGTGGTGGCGGGTGGCGTTGCCGCCAATGATGGTCTGAAAACCAGTTTACGGCAATTTTGTCAGCAGAAAAAATTCACCCTGATGGTGCCCCCGGCGGCATTATGCACCGATAACGGGGCGATGATCGCCTGGGTCGGGGTGGAACGGTTGCGCCGGGGTATGGTCGATGGGCTTGATCTGGCGGCACGGGCCAGATGGCCGCTTGATCCGGACGCACCACCAGCGGGTGGTGCCGGGGTCAAGGCCTGAACATAACGCAAGAGAAAGAGTAACGGGAATTTATGACGGCATATAATAAAATAATGGTGGTTGGCGGCGGTGCCTGGGGCACGGCGCTGGCGGCGATGGTGACCACAGCCGGACATGATTGCCGGTTATGGGCGCGCGAGGATGCGGTGGTGTCCGCTATTAATGACACCCATGAAAATAAGGATTTTTTACCGGGAATTACCCTGCCGAATGCGCTGAAAGCCACGGGGGATATCGCGGAGGCGGCATGGGCGGATACTATTCTGCTGGTGGTACCGGCGCAATTTGTCCGGGCGGTTTCGCAGGAACTGAAACCCCGTCTTGAAGAAAGCATCCCGATTATTTTATGTGCCAAGGGCATTGAACAGTCCAGCGGCAAATTGATGAGCGGGATCATCAACGAAGTCATGCCAAAAAGCCCGCTGGTGGTGTTGTCCGGCCCGACTTTTGCCCGTGAGGTCGCGCTGGGATTGCCGTCGGCGGTCACCATCGCGTCAAAATATCAGCAGATTGCCCGCAATGTCGCCGACACTTTGGGCCAGCCGGCTTTTCGTCCCTATCTGTCGCGGGATGTGGTCGGGGCAGAGATCGGCGGCGCGGTAAAAAATGTGCTGGCGGTTGCCTGCGGCATTGTTGCCGGGTTGAGGCTTGGTGAAAATGCCCGCGCGGCGCTGATGACCCGGGGGCTTGCGGAAATGGTGCGGTTCGGTGAAATATTCGGGGCCAAACGCGAGACCATGATGGGATTATGCGGTCTGGGTGATCTTATTCTGACCTGTTCATCGCCGCAGTCGCGCAATATGTCGCTTGGGATGGCGCTCGGTCAGGGCATGAGCGTCAACGCCATTATGTCAGACCGCAAAACCGTGGCCGAAGGCTATCATACCGCCAGTATTCTGGCCGAAATTGCCGCCCGGGAGAATATCGAAATGCCAATTTCAGGCGCGGTTAATCAAATTCTTCATCATGACGGCAATGTGAAAGCCATGGTGCAGGACCTGATGAAACGCCCTTATGTCAGCGAACTTTAGGATTTAGCATGTATTTTATTATTGTCGCCAGAGACAAGCCGGATAGTCTGTCCATCAGGATGGATAACCGTCCCGCCCATCTTGACTATGTCAGCAGCCGGGGCTGTGTCACCCTTGCCGGACCGTTATTAACCGAAGACGCAAAGCCACAGGGGAGCCTGTTGATCATCGAGGTCGCCGACCGGGCCGCCGCCGCAGAATTTGCCGCTGGTGATCCCTATGCGCAAGCGGGGCTTTTTGCCGGGGTCGAGATCACCCCATGGACGCCGACACTGGGGCCGTGGATGCCCGCGCAGGAGACATGATATCGCCGTTGTTGAAACAGAGCGGTTGAGCTTAAGGCCGTTTGAGAGCGGGGATATTGATTTTCTGGATGAGCTGCACAGCGACCCGCGGGTGATGCGTTATCTATTGGGCCGGGTGCGGACCCATGATGAAAATATAACCTACCTGCAATGGTTGCTTGATCTTGAGGCAAGTCACGGCATTGGTCAGCGGCTCGTCATCCGCAAAGACGACAACCGGGCTGTCGGTCGCTGCGGCATCAGTTTCTTCTATCAGGTTCACGAACAAGACATGCCGTCATATTATATCGATCTGGCGGCAATAACAGACCGGGGCACTGTCACCAGAGTGCCTGAGCTGGGCTATAGCTTTCTACAGGATTACTGGGGCCTAGGCTATGCCAGCGAGGCCGCGGCGGCGATGCGCGACCATGCGCTGAACAGTCAGCAATTCCCCGAACTCCACAGCATTATCATACAGGAAAATACCGCCTCGATTGCGGTGGCGGAAAGAATCGGGGCCAGACGGGTGCGGGAATGCCGCTGTCTTGGTCGTCCCGGCTGGGATTACCTGTCGCGGTTATGACGGTAAAATCAAGGAAATGATATGATAGATTTATATACGGCGGCGACGCCCAACGGTCATAAGATTTCAATTGCGCTGGAGGAAATGGCCCTTGATTACCGGGTTCACGCCATTGATCTGGCCAGCGGTAGCCAGAAACAGCCGGATTTTCTGGCGCTTAACCCCAATGGACGAATTCCGGTGATTATTGACCGGGATAATGGCGGGAATAATGGCGGGGATAATGGCGGGGATAATGACGGGGATCATGATGATCTGACCATATTCGAATCCGGGGCGATCCTGATCTATCTGGCGGAAAAAACCGGAATGCTGATGCCGTCAGCTGTCAGGGGGCGGATGGAGGTCATCCAGTGGTTGATGTTTCAGATGTCAGCCATCGGCCCGATTCAGGGGCAGGCCCATGTGTTCGTGCGGTATTTCCCGGAGAAAATCCAGCCGGTGATTGATCGCTATCAGCATGAGACCCGGCGGCTGTATCAGGTGCTGAACCGGCGACTGGAAAACCGCGATTATCTGGCGGGGGCAGGCTGCGGCGATTATTCAATTGCCGATATTGCCCATTGGTGCTGGGTCAGGTCCCATGAATGGGCCGGGGTCAGGGTTGATGACCTGTCTGGTCTGACGGCGTGGCTCGACCGGATCGCCGCCCGGCCCGCGGCCCAGAAGGGTATCAATATTCCCGCGCCTGTCGACAGCACCGAAACCGTTGAAGCCGGCAAGACAATGATTGTAACCTGAGGTCGGGAGCCTTAACCATGCCGGAATATCGCCTTTTTCAGGTTGATGCGTTCGCCGACAGGATTTTTCGGGGTAATCCGGCGGCGGTTGTTCCACTGACTGAATGGTTGGACGACACGACTTTACAGCAGGTCGCCGCCGAGAATAACCTGTCGGAAACGGCCTATTTTACTCCGGCACCGGCGGACGAGGCTGATTTCCACCTGCGCTGGTTCACCCCGGTTGCCGAAGTGGACCTTTGCGGTCATGCAACGCTGGCGGCGGCCCATGTGGTGATTACCGAGCTTGGCTGGCCAGGGGACAGGATCAGATTTTCAACCGACAGAGCCGGTATCCTCACGGTGTCCAGGGGACAGAACGGCAGATTGCAGCTTGATTTTCCGGCACGCCCCGCCCGGGAAATCGCGCTGTCAGACCGGGTCGTTGATGCGCTGGGGGCGCGGCCGGAACGGCTTTTGCTGGCCCGGGATCATATGGCGGTATTTGCTACCGAGGCCGCGGTTGCCGCGCTCACCCCCGATATGG
>JAADGA010000146.1 GCA_013152615.1 Alphaproteobacteria bacterium | reverse complement strand
CAGCCAAAGGTGGCGGAAGATTATCGCAAATGGTATCTGGCGCGGCTGCAACTATTAAACCGTCATCTTTGTGAGCGGGAATTTCTGTGCGATCAGCGTTTTACCATTGCCGATATCGCCATTTGCTACGCGCTCTATCTGGGGGAGCTGATCGGGATTGCCACTGATTATCAGCCTCAGGTTAAAAGTTACCTCAAACGAATGAAAACGCGCCCCGGCTTTATCCGGGCACTGGCGAAAGAATGAGAAATATCAACTATGGGGAAAGCTCTGCCCGCCTGAGCGGATAATTGGCGGGGGACAGATTGGAGACCGTTATGCAAATATCCAGCCCGGAATTATCCCGTAATCTTGTTGAACGGGTTGCCGTCGGCGATATGCTGCGCCGCCGGGCGCGGGATTCCGCCGACCGGGACGCTGTGGTCGATTTTGTCGGCGGGCAGCGACGCAGCCTCACTTACCGGCAACTGAACCAGCAGGTTAACCAGCTGGTCAGGGGATTACGTCATCATGGATTGAAACAGGGGGACAGGCTGGCGCTGCTCGCGGGTAACAGCCTTGAATTTATGACGGTGGCTTTTGCCTGTTACAAGGCGGGGATTATATTTGTACCGATAAATTTTTGTCAGAATTCTGCGGATATCCGGTATAATTTAAGTAATGCCCGGGTTAGCGCCGTGGTATTTGAACCGGCTCATATGGATTTGGCCATGAGCTGTAGTGCCGGTCTGGATGATATTATCCTCAGGGTAAATCTCGGCAGCGCGGCAGATGATGGCTCGGTAACGCTGGCAGCATTGCTCGACCAGCAGGATAATGCCGAAATTGAGGATGTTATCATTCACGACCGTGATACCGCACAATTGCTCTATACCAGCGGCACGACCTCACATCCAAAAGGGGTGGAGGCCTCTCATCTGTCGCTCACCCTGTCCAGTCTGACCTGTTCGCTCAATGTGGGGATGGGGCGGCATCATCGCCAGCTTGTCGTGCTGCCGCTATTCCATTGCGGGGCTTTCATGCTGTGCCTGTCCATTTTCCAGTGTGCCGGCAGGATAGTGATGATCCCCGGATTTGATGCGGACAGGATTATTGAATTGCTGGAATCTGAGAGAATTAATGTTTTGGCCCTGTTGCCGATGATGTGGAAAAGCCTGATGGCGGTTACCGGGGTGGCGCAGCGGGATTTTACCTCTCTGGAAACCGCGATCTATGCCATGGCCCATATGGATAAGCCAAGCCTTGAGCGGTTGCGGAAGATTTTTGACTGTAAATTTCATCTGGTCAGCGGTCAGACGGAATTTTTCCCACCCGCCAGCATATTCTATGACGGTCAGGCAACTGAATTTGCGGAGGGTAATTATTGGGGGGTGCCGACGCTTTTAACCGATCAGGCAATCCTTGATGATCACGGCCGGGAACTGCCCCATGGTATGGTCGGAGAGATTTGCTGGCGCGGCCCTCATGTGATGAATGGCTATTATCATGACCCGGAAGAGAGTGCAAAGACAAGACAGTTTGGCTGGCATCATAGTGGTGACCTCGGCCTGATTGATGATCAGGGCCAACTGCTGTTTGTTGACCGCAAAAAGGATATGATCAAAACCGGCGGCGAAAATGTTTCCAGTTGCAAGGTGGAACAGGTCCTGATCACCCTGCCCGGGGTCGCGGTGGCCGCAGTTTTCGGCGTTCCCCATCCCAGATGGTCCGAGGCGGTGTGTGCCGCCGTTCAGCCTGCCCCGGGCACTGTGCTGACAGCGGCGGAAATAATTGAGCAGTGCAAGCAGCATCTCAGTGGTTTTCAGGTGCCAAAAACAGTGGTGATCGTTGATACTCTGCCGATGACAAGCACCGGCAAGGTGCAGAAGGCCGCGCTGCGCCAACGTTATAAATCCCTTTTTGACGGATAATCCCGGCTATTGGTCGCATGCTGTATCACCTCACGTCCGGATGGTTTAAATTTTGTGACGTAACTGGCCGGATTTGCTGTGGTTAGATGTAAAACTGCGCCAAAGCAGGCTTTATTCATTTCCTTTATTGTAAACATGTCCCGGACACTTTATACAGGGGCGGAAAGCATCAGCATAATTATCAGGAGTTTTGCCATGTCAAAAATTGCAACGGCGCGTCAGCATATGATTGATAGCCAGCTTCGCCCGAACGAGGTCAATAATGATCGTGTTATCGGGGCTATAGCTGCTGTTTGCCGGGAAAAATTTGTGCCAAAAAACCTCAGCGGCGTCGCCTATCTTGACGCCGATATTCAGGTCGCACCGGGCCGAAGCCTCATGGCCCCGATGGTTTTTGCCCGTCTGATTGATGCCGCCGCGATCAAGGATACCGACCTTGTGCTGGATATTGGCTGTGCCACCGGCTATTCCAGTGCGGTACTGGGACAGCTGGCGGAGGCGGTGGTTGCGCTCGAGGAGGATGCCGGGCTTGCGGCAATGGCGACCACTATACTGGCGGCGGAATCCTGTGATAATGTTGCGGTGGTAACCGGACCTCTGGTTGAGGGGCTGGCGGCTCAGGGGCCGTATGACCTGATCTTTATCAATGGCATGATAGACTATATCCCCGAGGCACTGCTTGACCAGATTGCCGAAGGCGGCCGGTTGGTCTGTCTGTTGAATGACAATGGTGTTGGCCGGGCGGTTTATGTGACATATGAAAATGGCGTGGTGGGAAAACGTCAGTTATTTGATGCGAATATCCCGCCGCTTGAGGGTTTTAAAACCCGGGAAAAATTTATCTTTTAATCCGGGGCAGTTTATTATCAAAAAGATACTATTTATTAATTCGGGACGGTTAGGAAGGTAACAGTTGATGCAACGGTCAACTGTTTATTGGCAAAAACGGGGTTTGGGAGCAATGAAAATAAAATTCTTTTTGGGGGCATTGGCAGTAATGATCTCATATCAGCCGGCACAGGCTGTGTCCTTGAAGGAAGCCATGGCAACGGCCTATCTTAATAATCCGGCTTTGCGGGCAAAGCGGGCATCCCTCAGGGCGGTTGACGAAACAATTAATCAGGCTAAATCCGGTTGGCGTCCGTCGTTAACCGCAACGGCAAATTACGGGCGCAAACGTTCCGATTCCAATATTTCCTTTTTTACCAGCCGAAATACCAGTCCCCGGCAATGGGGGCTTGAGCTGAAACAGCCGGTATTCCAGAGTATGCAGACCGTTAACAGCACCAGTGAGGCCCGTAACCGGGTCGAGGCCGCCCGGCAACAGCTGGTGGCGACGGAACAGAAAATCCTGCTGGATTCTGTTACCGCCTACATGGGGGTTCTACGCGACATTGCGGTGCTTAACCTGACGATAAACAACGTCAATGTGCTGGAGCGTCAACTTCAGGCCAGCAAGGACAGATTCCGTGTTGGTGATGTTACCCGTACCGATGTTGCCCAGTCAAAAGCACGGTTGTCGCGGGCTATTTCGGAAAGAATTCGCTCCGAAGCCACCTTGATTTCCAGTCGGGCGGCTTACCGGAAAACGGTTGGCAATGCGCCGGTAAATATCAAAAAGCCCGCCAATCTGCCAGCCATGCCCGCGTCCGAAGATGCCGCGCTGGCGATAGCAAAAAGAAAAAACCCACAACTTCTGGCCGCGCTCTATATCGAGAAGGCCGCCGGCTATAATGTGAAAAGGCAATATGGCAGTCTGGGGCCTTCTGTGGATATTATCGCCCGGATAAATAAAAGCTGGGAGAGATACAGTACCAATGATGTTTCCGTCAACAAGGAAATTCTTGCCCAGATAACGATGCCTTTGTACCAGAGCGGTGCCGCTTCATCGAGGATTCGCCAGTCTCGTCAGGTTGAAGACCAGCGCCGCCTCGAAGCCGAAGCGACGGGACGCGATGTGGTCGAGCGGGTGAGAAATGCCTGGGAAGGCTATCGCGAAGCGACGGCGCGTATCGTCTCAACCGAAGATCAGGTCACGGCCAATAATATCGCCTATAAAGGGGTAAAACAGGAGGCCAGGGTTGGATCAAGGACGACGCTTAATGTTTTGAATGCGGAGCAGGAGCTGCTTAATTCACGGGTGAGTCTGGTTAAGGCCCAACGGGATCAATATGTTGCCGCCTATAGCCTTTTGTCTGCGATCGGCGAGCTTACCGCCAGAAGTCTGGAACTGGACGTTAGCCGCTATGACCCGGCGCGTCATACCAGAGAGGTGGAAAATAAATTTTACGGCTGGGGAATTGACCGGAATTAATCAAACCGGAATATATTTTCCCCGATTTTAAAATGATCCGGGGATATTTTGGTTCCAAAAGGTCATTTTTTTTTATATATGTTAGATATCAATATAATTTCTATTGAATATTTAGTGTTTATATCTAAACGAAAGATAGCGCTTAGACGGGCGAGGTACCAGAAGAATGAGCGAAACGGAAGGCCAGGGCGAGCCATCAATGGAGGAAATTCTCGCATCAATTCGGAAAATTATTTCCGAAGATGATGTCGATGAAGACAAGGCGGCTGATCCTGCTCCGGAAGTAGAGCCAGAAGCTGAACCAGAAGCCAGGCCGGAAGTTGAGCCGGAAGCTGTAGAAGATGAGCAGGTGCTCGAACTCACTGAAATTGTAGAAGACGATATTGTCGAAGAACCAGAAGCTGAGCCGGAACCCGAACCGGAACCTGAGCCTGAGCCTGACCCCGAGCCAGAACCAGAGCCAGAATTAGAACCAGAACCT
>JAADGA010000145.1 GCA_013152615.1 Alphaproteobacteria bacterium | reverse complement strand
CGCCCCGGCAGGCGGTTTGATTGAGGCGTTATACCGCCGGGTCGGCGAGGTTGCCGGACCGACGCAGCCGGTGCTGGCCTTGCTCCCGCCGGATCAGAAGCGTATCCGGTTTTTTGTCGCCGAACCGATGCTGGCGAAAATACATCTGGGGGGACGGATAACCATTCAGTGCGATAATTGTCAGCCCGGGATGCAGGGGAAAATAGTTTTCGTTTCAAATCAGGCCGAATTTACCCCGCCGATAATTTTCAGTGAAAAGGAGCGGGCCAAACTGGTTTATATGGTCGAGGCACGCCCGGATCATCCCGGGAAATTTCTGACCGGGCAACCGGTAAGTGTGCGGCTGCAATGATGGCAGCGGAAATGGTGATAGATGTCAGGGGACTGACCAAAATATTCGATGGCCGAAAAGTGGTCGATAATTTTGATCTCAGGGTGCCAAAGGGATCGGTCTATGGTTTTCTCGGGCCTAACGGCTCGGGCAAGACCACGACCATCCGCATGGTCTGCGGCCTGTTGATCCCGGATAGTGGCTCGGGCAGCTGTCTGGGCTGGGACGTGCTTACCCAATCCGAGAATATCAAGAAAAAAGTCGGCTATATGACTCAAAAATTTTCCCTGTGGGAAGATTTGACCATCCGGGAAAATCTGAATTTTGTTGCCCGGGTATATGATGTTCCGGATCTGGAGCACCGGGTAGCGGAGACTTTGGAACATCTGGGATTAAGCGCGCGCGCTCATCAATTGGCCGGGTCGTTGTCCGGCGGCTGGAAACAGCAGTTGGCGCTGGCGGCCTGTATGATTCATGATCCCGAGCTTTTGCTGCTGGATGAGCCGACCTCCGGGGTTGATCCCAAGGCCCGGCGGGAATTCTGGGATAATATCCATGAGCTTGCCGATCGCGGGGTCACTATACTGGTGTCGACCCATTACATGGATGAAGCGATCCAGTGCGATTATATTGCCTATATTGCCTATGGTCATAAATTAATTGATGCGCCGTATGCAGAAATTATATCACAGGTGGGATTATATACCTGGCGGGTTGAAGGTGCAGGATTGTCGCAGATTGCCAGAAAGCTTAAAGAAAACCCGCAGGTGGAGCAGGTTACCCGTTTTGGCACCGCCCTGCATGTCAGCGGACAGGATGAGGCCGCTTTACAGGCCGCTATTGCCCCGTGGCGGGATAATCCCGAATTGCACTGGTACCAACAGGAGTCAGGGCTGGAAGAAGCCTTTATTCACCTGATGAATACGACAGAGGATAATTTTCAATGACCCTGCTTTCCTGGTCCCGCATTGTGGCCATACTCAAAAAGGAATTTATCCAGATGCGGCGCGACCGCATGACTTTTGCGACGATGATCGGGATTCCGGTCATGCAACTGATCATGTTCGGTTTTGCGGTTAATACCGACCCCCGCCACCTGCCGACGGCCCTTATTGACCGCGATCATTCGACCTTTTCACGCTCAATCGTCAAGGCGGTGGAAAATTCAACATTTATGGATATTGATTACCGGCCCAGCCATCAGGCAACTGCCGAAAAATTAATCAAAGAAGGCGATGTTAATTTTATCATTGTCATTCCGGAAAACTTTTCGCGGGATCTGGTGCGCGGCCAGCGGCCACAAATTCTGGTGATTGCCGATGCGACCGATCCGTCGGCAGCCTCCGGGGCGCTCAATTCATTCGACAAGATTGTCAATTCGGGGTTAAGGCGGGATTTGTCGGGCAATTTATCATATCTTGCCGTGGGGCCGCCGCTGGTTAATGTGGTCTTGCAGCGGCGCTATAATCCGGCGGGGATTACCCAGTATAATATTGTTCCGGGCTTGCTTGGCATTATCCTTGCGATGACCATGAGCATGATGACGGCGGTCGCGATTACCCGCGAGAATGAGCGGGGAACGATGGAAAACCTGCTGGCGATGCCGGTCAGGCCGCTGGAAATGATGATCGGTAAGATCATGCCTTATGTCCTGATTGGCTATGCCCAGGTATTTGTTGTTCTGCTCGCGGCAAAGTTTGTGTTCAATATTCCGCTAATCGGATCGCTGCTGTTGCTGATTGCGGTTTCGACGCTCTATATTATTGTCAATCTTATGTTTGGTTTCCTGTTTTCAACTGTGGCCCGGACCCAGATGCAGGCGCTCCAGCTAACTTTTTTCCTGTTGATGCCGCAAATTCTGTTGTCAGGATTTATGTTTCCCTTTCTGGGTATGCCCAAATGGGCGCAGTATATTGGTGATGCATTGCCCGCGACCTATTATATGAGGCTTGTGCGCGGGATCGTCCTGAAAGGGGCAACCGCAGTGGAATTGATGTCAAATATCTGGCCACTGGTGTTGATGATGATCATCATCGGGGCGCTGGCAATATTCCGCTACCGGCAAACGCTTGATTAATTTACGAAAATCGGGGTAGGTCTATTGCTCTAATCATTATTACGCAGGGCTTTGATCAGCCCCTCGAAGGGCAGGGTAACGCAGGTAAAGCGATTTTTATGGTCCGATACCGGTTGGAATATATTGAGCGCGGCCCACTTGTCCTGTGGCCAGGATTTGTCTTCCAGAGTTTTTGCCGCCAGCGCCTCTTTAAGTTCATGATGGATTTTGTGCAGGCTCTGTGCGCTTTCCCCGCGGGCAGACTGGCCCAGAATTGAGGCGCTGGCCTGACACAGGACGCAGGCTTTGGTTTCGTGGGAAAAATCCGATATTTTATCCCCGTCAAGCTTGAGATATACCGTAATTCTATCGCCACAAAGCGGATTGTGAATGGTCAGGCTTATATCAGCATCCGCCAGTTTGCCACTTGCCGTGGCGGCGGCGGCATGTCTTAAAATGGCTTTTTGGTAAAGCTGGTCAATCATGATGATTATCTTTACAATATTCCTGTCTGCCATTGATTATTCTATTATGCCGGGGCTGTCCAGACGGATGGCGGATTAAAACAGTAAATTATCGTTAAAAATTAGTTATTTTTGCCGGTTTTTTCTTGATTTCCCGGTCATTGTAAATGATAAGACGGATATTAATTTAATCGGGACGTTGTATATCGTCGGAATATTCATTCTCAAGTAAGGCAAAATACATAAATGTCAAAATCTATTATGTCTGGAATGACGAGGAATTTTCTTGGTCATTCTCCCGAGTGGTACAAGTTTACTATCATCGGTTTTCTTATATTAAATCCAACAATCCTGCTGATTTCAAGCTCTGAACAGGGCAAATATATTGTTGGCTGGGTTCTGGTCGTTGAATTCATTTTCACTCTGGCCATGGCGTTGAAATGTTATCCGCTGCTCCCCGGGGGCTTGCTGGCTATTGAAGCGCTGTTTATGAAGATGACAACTGCCGGCATGGTCAAGCATGAAATTCAAAACGGTCTGGAAGTGATCCTGCTGTTGATTTTTATGGTCGCCGGTATTTATTTCATGCAGAAATTGCTGCTGTTTATCTTCACCAAACTGGTATTGAGGGTAAGGTCAAAAGTTATTCTGGCGCTGCTTTTCAGTGTTATGGGGGCGGTGTTATCGGCGTTTCTCGATGCCCTGACCGTGACGGCGGTGGTGATGACGGTTGCGGTTGGTTTCTATGCTATTTTTCACAAGGTGGCGTCGGGTCGGAAAATCTATGACGAGGACCATGATCATTCTAGCGATGTCGATGTCGCCGACCTGCACCGGGCCGACCTCGACCAGTTCCGGGCGTTCCTGCGCAGCCTGATAATGCATGCGGCGGTCGGGACGGCGCTGGGCGGTGTGACAACATTGGTCGGCGAGCCGCAGAATCTTATTATCGGTGGCAGAGCCGGTTGGAGTTTCATTGAATTTTTTCTGCGAATGGCACCGGTTACCATCCCGGTCCTGATCATGGGGTTAACCACTGTGGTCGTCCTTGAAAAAACCGGCTGGTTTGGCTACGGCGCAAAATTGCCCCTAAAAGTACGGGAAATTCTGGAAGAATATGATGCCGCAGAAACGGCGAAAAGAGATTATCGCGACCGGGCGGCATTGATCGTGCAGGGGCTGGTGGCGCTATGGCTGATAATCGGGTTAATGTTTCATCTGGCCGAAGTCGGCGTGATCGGGCTTTCCGTCATTATCCTGCTGACGTCATTCACCGGAATATCCGAGGAAGGCCAGATCGGCAAGGCCTTTGAAGAGGCGCTGCCCTTTACCGCATTGCTGGTGGTTTTCTTTGCCATTGTTGCGGTGATTTCCGATCAGGATCTGTTTGGCGGGATAGTCCGTTATGTGTTATCGCTTCACGGATCTGACCGGATTTCCGGCTTTTATATTGCCAATGGCTTGCTATCCTCTATCAGCGATAATGTCTTTGTTGGCACAGTTTATATCTCGGAAGTTCAAAAGGCCCTCGAGGCCGGGAAGATTACCCGCGAGATTTATGATGTGATGGCGGTGGCGATCAATACCGGGACCAATATTCCGTCGGTGGCAACGCCGAATGGTCAGGCCGCGTTCCTGTTCCTGCTAACCTCGGCACTGGCACCGCTTATTCGTCTTTCCTATATGAGAATGGTGATTATGGCCTTGCCCTATACTATTGTTATGTCATTGACCGGCTATATTGCCGTGTCCGTGTGGTTACAGCCAGCGACCAATTATATGTATGCGCACGCCATGATACAGCATCCTCGCGCTTACCAGAGACCGGGAACCAAACAACTGAAACCGGCTCATT
>JAADGA010000144.1 GCA_013152615.1 Alphaproteobacteria bacterium | reverse complement strand
CGTCCTGAGAATTAAATACAATCGCCGGAGCCGTGACTTTACGATGTTGCTCCCTGACCGCCGATGTCTTGATCACCGCACGACCCAGATTGCCGTCAAGACATTTCATGCCACCATCCGCACTAAAAGGGTCCGAGACCGGCCGCAGGATATTGCTGTCATGACTTTTTTCCGGCCCGGCGCGCCACACCACCCGGCCCTGTTCCAGAAAAGCCTCCCTGCCATAGCTTTCAAGCCCGTGGCCCATGACGGTTTCAACATCGTCATGCAACAGCCCGGCAGCACATAATTCCGCCATCAGACAGGCCATGCCACCCGCGGCCTGAAAATGATTGACATCTGCCAGTCCATTGGGATAAATCCGGCAGATCAGCGGCACGACCTCGGACAGATCAGCCAGATCCTGCCAGTCAAGCGTGACCCCCGCCGCATGGCCAATCGCCATCAGATGCAGGGTATGATTGGTCGAGCCACCGGTGGCGAGCAAGCCGACCATGCCGTTGACCAGGGTTTTCTCATTAATAATCTCACCCAGTGGCGCAATATCCTTCATCTGACGGACGGCGGCCCGGGTCATGGCGGTGCGCATCTCGGTGCCGGGATTGATAAAGCTGCTGCCGGGGAGGTGAAGCCCCATGATTTCCATCAGCATCTGGTTTGAATTGGCCGTGCCATAGAAAGTACAGGTGCCGGGGCTGTGGTAAGAACCGCTTTCCGCCGCCAAAAGCTCGGTACGGCCGACTTTTCCTTCGGCGTAAAGCTGGCGAATCCGGGCTTTTTCCGCATTGGGCAGGCCAGAGGTCATCGGACCCGCCGGCACAAAAATTGCTGGCAGATGGCCAAAGGACAACGCCCCGATCAATAATCCCGGAACGATCTTGTCACAGACCCCGAGATAAAAAGCGCCGTCAAACATGTCATGACTGAGCGCAATCGCCGTACACATGGCAATGACATCGCGGCTGAACAGGCTGATCTCCATGCCCGCCCGGCCCTGGGTAATGCCGTCACACATGGCCGGAACCCCACCGGCGAACTGAACCATGGCACCACATTTTCGCGCCTCGTCCTTGATCAGATCAGGAAAATCCTTAAATGGCTGATGGGCCGACAACATATCATTATAGGCCGAGACAATAGCGTAATTGGCTTTGTCATTGGCGCTCATATCATCCTTGTCCCCGGCAGCACAGGCGGCAAAACCGTGGGCGAGGTTACTACAGGCCAGCGCCCCCCGGGGGCGGCCCTGACCACGGGCGGCAGTGATCTTGCCCAGATAAGCGCTGCGGCTGTCCCGACTGCGGGCAATAATTCGATCGGTTACGGTTTTAATAACAGAATTCATGGTTAATTCCTTACGGCGCCCAATAGATGGAAAGCGGGGTTTGCGTCTGATGCAGAAGATGGCTTACCGGCTGCTCATCAGATTTAGTGGCTTTGGCCTGCTGATATACCTGCCATTTCTCCGGCCCGAATATCAACAGCTTGATTCCGTGTGACCCCAGCAGGGCATTCCGGGTCATGGTCATGCGCGGGATTTCCCCGACACCACGCCGGATCGGATGGCATAATTTTTTATTGTCCTGATCAAGGGCCGCCGCCGTATCGGCAGAATCCGGAAATAACGACGCCGTATGACCGTCCAGCCCCATCCCGAGCAACACAAGATCAAAAGGCCGGAGGAAAGCCCGAAGCCTTTGGTCGGTAATGTCATGCCCGGCAATAATATCATCTGACGGCGATTTCAGGCCGATAAAGTTTGCCAATGCGGCTTTCCCGGTTAACAGCGTAGTCCTCACCAGATTTTCGTTGCTGTCCGGGTGATCCGCAGGGACCCAGCGTTCGTCGCTCAGTCCAAACCAGACCTTGTCCCAGTCCAGGGTCTGGTCCGACATCATCCGGTAAAGTGGCCCGGGCGACGTACCGCCGGACAACAGCATCGACGCCTGTCCCCTGCTATCAATAGCCGTCGATAATGCCCGGATAACATCGGCTAAAAGATAGGCGAACAACGCCTCGCGCGTTTCAAATTTATATTCACATATCTGAGCCATATCATTAATCCTCATACCATATATTGGACCCGGCAGCCAACAGGTCATCACTCGCCGACGGCCCCATGGACCCGGCAGCATAAGTATGCATTTCAAGATCCGTCCACGCCGCGCGGATGCCGTCAATCCACTGCCACGACGCGATAATTTCGTCATGACGAACAAAATAGGACTGATCACCCGCGATCACGTCGCTCAAAAGCTTTTCATAGGCATCGGGAATACGGATATCCCCTGTCGGCTGGCCGGTGATCACCTCATGATCAAAACAAATGGTCATATCCGGCTGAATATTAATAATAACCCTGCTTGTGCCACCGTTTTGCGAGCGAAACCCGATGACAATCCGGGCAAAACGCCCAGATAACCTCTTGCCGGTACGCAGGTAAAACGGCACCCCGCGCCAGCGGTCATTCGCAATCATCGCCTTGACCGCAATAAATGTTTCGCCGGTCGCCGCCAGTTTCCTGCCGTCAATTTCCTCAAGGTAACCGGGGACCGCCCTGCCGTCAATTTCACCGGCAGCATATTGCGCCCGCACCACATGATCCTGAATATCCGCCGCCGTCACCGGGCACAGTGCCTGCACGATCTTTACCTTCTGATCGCGAACATCATCTGCGGTTAACTGCGCCGGGGCATCCATCGCGACAAAACACAATATCTGCATCAGGTGATTCTGGATCATATCCCGTAATATGCCGGTTCGGTCAAGAAATTCTGCCCGGTTTTCCACCCCGACCATTTCCGCTACGGTAATCTGGACATTATCAATATGATCACGGTTCCATTTATGTTCAATCAGGCCATTGTCAAATCTGAAAGCCAGAATATTCTGCACCGCCGGTTTGCCAAGATAATGGTCAATCCGGTAAATCTGTTTTTCCGCGAAACTGGCCGCCAGGATTTCATTGACCTCTTCGGCAGAGGCCTGATTTTCCCCAAGGGGTTTTTCCACCACCAGCCTGCTATTGGCCGGGTTGAGTCCTGTCCGGCGGAGCTGCGCACACACCGTGCCGAACAAGGTCGGTGGCACCGCCATATAATAGATAATATCGCGGTCATCCACGGGTGACAGATATTCCACCAATCCGTCCCAGGATGAATCATCCGGAATATCCAGCGGCATATAAGTGACGCCTTGCACAAATGCCTGCGCCTGGGTCTCATCATAGGATGCGCCCAAAAATATTTTCAGCTTGTCCAGCACCCGCGTTCGGAAATCATTCTGACTGATCCGGCCCCGGGACAGCGCCAGAATCCGGCTGTTTTCCGGCAGTTTCCCCTGTTGCTTCAGGAAATAAAACGCGGGCATCAATTTACGCAGGCACAGGTCCCCCGACCCACCAAATATTACAATATCCAATGCCGTCATTCCACTTTCTCTCGCTGATTACAGGAAAGTTATTCTACTATATTAAAAGCATGGATACTGCAAACTATTTAACGGGGGATCACCCGGTCAAACAGGTTAAAATTATCTTTTCGCCAGCCGTCATCTGAAATCATCCTTGGCGTCAATACTTGTTTCTGATGTCAACGCCTTTCTGCACTCCGCCTTTCTTTTTACCCGCTTTATTTTGTTCGGGTTTAACCTTGATATCTTTCATCAGGTTACGCGGTTTTTTGGTCTTGAACAGCTCAAAACGGGCTTTCTCAATCCGCCGGGGGAAATAATTATTATCGATATCGGTATCCGCCGTCTCCTGATAAGGGTCAACGACCACTGATTTCACCTGTTTTTCGGTGATCAGCATCCAGCTGACTTTTTTGGCATTTTTGCGCCAGATTTCGGCATCCAGACGCACTTCCTTTCTGGTGCCGTCCTTATAGGCGATTTCAAGGATAACCGGCATCACCAGCCCACCCCTGTTGGTGAAATCCATCAGATAGATATTGGATTTATTGGTCAGCAATTTCCGCTGCCAGTCCTTTAGCCCGGCGATCAGATCATGATAATCGTTACGCTGCCGATTGGTGACGGTGAATTTGTCATGCTTGTTATAGAAATCGAGCAGGTCCGGGAATCTGTCCACCGCCTTTTCGAGGTTCCGGTCGGCGCGCCGGGCCGGGGTCAAGCCGCGCTCTTTTTCCTTGTTTTGTTTAAAAACCTCCTCAACATCAGGATTCTTGGTGTCAATGTTAAACTCGCGGATATTGTCGATCGAAATATCGACATGGTCGGTGGTATAGAACCAGCCGCGCCAGAACCAGTCAAGATCAACCCCGCTGGCATCCTCCATCGTGCGGAAAAAATCTGCCGGGGTTGGCCGCTTGAACTTCCAGCGCCGGGCATATTCGCGAAAGGCAAAATCAAATAACTTCCGCCCCATTATTGTCTCACGCAGGATTCTCAGGGCAATAGCGGTCTTGGTATAGGCATTATTGCCAAATTGCAGCAGTGATTCACTATTGGTCATGATCGGCACCTGATTTTTGCTTTTCATGTATTTGATCACCTGATAAGGCTGGGCCCGATGGGTGGGGAAATCCTTTTCCCAGTCTTCCTCGGCCATATTCTGGATAAAGGTATTGATGCCCTCGTCCATCCATGTCCACTGGCGTTCATCCGAATTGATAATCATCGGAAAATAATTATGACCGACCTCATGGGTAATCACCGAAATCAGGTCATATTTATCAAAACGGCTATAGGTCCGCTTGCCGGTTTTTTTATCGACAG
>JAADGA010000143.1 GCA_013152615.1 Alphaproteobacteria bacterium | reverse complement strand
TTTGGCGTTTCATGATGATAAAATTCCAGAATCAACTGATCAAAAATCAGGTTGGCCTTGATCCAGTCGGCCAGATCACGATTCGGGGTGGCGGCTATTTCAAAATCAGCGGCTTCACCGAATATATGCCGGGAGGTCGGTTTTGATCCCGCCAGCCGATTGACCTCGGGCGCGCGATAGCCACTGGAGGGACTGAAGGCCAGACCAAAATTCTGTCGTACCGGTTCCAGAATATTTTCCGCAAGCCGGGTCAGGCTGAGTATTTCCTGTGGCGACGGACTATTCCGCAGTCCGTGGCGGAGCGCGATCGCGCTCCGGGTTAATTCCGCAAGGCTGAAATGTTTTGTCAGAAGGCGGTTAGTCATTTTCCTATCCATTCCTATTAGATGCCGGAGAAAAAGCCTGATACAGGTCCAGAGCGACCTGAAGCCGCCCTTTGGCCCAGCCTTTTCGCTTACCCCATTTGCGGTCAACCGCACTCAAAGACATTTCCTCAATGATGATATCCAATACCGGTCCGGCCTGACACCGCGCCGCCGTCATCCGGTCAATCCAGTGGCTGTAATGATCTTTAAGCCTGATTTCATAAGCGCTTTCATCTTGATTGCGGCTGGCGGAATAACTCTGGTCCACCACCACATCGTTAAAACGGCAAATGCGGACACGGGAGCCTTCGGTGATGATGTTTATAGCGCGCCTGATCCGCTGAAAAGCCCATATTTGTGCGCTGTCCAGGATATTTTTCTTTTTAAACAGCCACAGGGGGTCCGGGGTCAGTCGGGCCCGGGTCTCTGCGGTCGGACCGCTTTGCTCTTGCCTGTCGGCGCGCTTCAGCCGGTTGATGTCTGCCCGGGAAAGTAATTTATTGCGCAGGATTTTTCGGTGACGATCCGCCCGCGCTTTTTTGCGGGCAATCCGTTTCTGCCGCAATGACGGAGCCATGGTTTCCGCCGCCACCAGACCGTTTCCGCCTGCCGCTGTCGCCGCTGGTTTATTTAAATGATCAAACATCTGTCAACACCCCTTTCATAATCATCTGATAACCGACTCAATTTCCCTATAATAGGCTTAAATAAGAATTTATCAAGCGTATTTTTGATGAAACTAGATAATATTCAATTTAAGGTTGTATTTATCCCTGATGGATGCGCTAAAACATAGCTTGACCTTTCGATAACAAAACAGGACAATCCGGACGTAACCACAGCAAAGCGGGGCGGGAGACAATCTATGGGTGTTTTACCCTATGCGGCAGGATTGGGATTAATATCCCTGATTGTTTATATCATGGTCATTGGCCGTGATCTGCTGGTGCCGTTCATGATCGCGATCGCCATCTGGTATCTGATCCATATCCTGTCTGACTATTATCACAATATCACCGTTGGCCGCTGGCAGCTTCCACGGTTGGTGAGTTATTTCGCGTCGCTGCTCACCATTATTCTGGTGCTTAATTTCCTGATCGGCATGATCAGCAGCAACATCATCGAAGTAAAAAACGCCGCGCCGCTGTATCAGGAGAATTTTCTGGAGCTGACCTCAAAAATATTCACCATGCTCGGCATCAGTAAAGAGCCCAACATTACCCAGATCATCAACCAGATAAACCTCACCCCCTTTATTACCAATCTGGCGGGAACATTGGCGTCACTCGCCGGCAGTGCCAGCCTGATTGTTATCTATGTCTTGTTCCTGACCCTCGAACAGAAATATTTCAAGGTGAAACTGTCCCACCTGCTGAAAGGATCGGCTCATCGCGAAACCGTTTTTACCATTCTTGAGCAGATCTCCCTTGACGTCAAAACCTATGTCGGCGTCAAAACCTTTGTCAGCGCCCTCACCGGCGGCGCCTGTTATCTGGTCTTGCTGGCGGTCGGGGTCAATAATGCCAGCTTCTGGGCCTTTTTTATCTTCCTGCTCAATTTTATTCCGACGGTGGGGTCGATGCTGGCGGTGCTGTTCCCGGCGCTGCTCAGTCTGGTGCAGTTTGATACCTTCACCCCGTTCCTGATTGTTATCACCGCGCTGGTGATTATCCAGTTGGTTATTGGCAACATTCTGGAGCCAAAGCTGATGGGCAGCAGCCTGAATTTAAGCCCGTTGGTGGTGATGCTGTCTCTGGCGCTCTGGGGCAGTATCTGGGGCATTGCCGGCATGTTTCTGAGCGTGCCGTTCACAGTGATCCTGATGATTATCTTCTCTCAATTCCCGAAAACCCGGCCAATCGCCATTCTGCTGTCACAGGACGGCAATATCCGGCAGCGCGACAGCATCATGATCGCGGATTAGGGATTGTCCAACCGGTCAGGATCTATTAATGGCGGAGATATGGCGTCAGATGCTCTCGATAACCAGGAAAAAATGCGTCACCCGCTGACCATCACTGCTGAACGGAAACAAGCCGACAATATACTCAATGAAATCACGTCCGGAAAACGGGGCTTTCATACGAAAAATCTTTACCTGTTGTTCCTGTGCCATATGGTCGTAAAGATACAGACGGTCCCGAAGTTCATCGCCGGAAAAGAAATCACGCCGGTAGGTGCCCAGTTTCTTGATCAACAGAATATCCTTTATTCTTTCACCGACCAAAGTCAGGCTAATATCAAATTCCGGGCCGGAATAATCCAGTTTTGTTATGGCAATATTGGCCAGCAATTCGGGAATTTCCGCCGGATTAAAATCTGCCTTGCGGGCAAATTTCTGGTGGCCGCATAAGGCCTGCCAATAGGTATAAAACCGCCGCACCGGATGGTCTGGCGCCACCTCTTCAATTTGCAGCGGATTGTTAAATGATTTTGACTTTGGTTGCCACATCTCAGATTATTAACCTGTCCTTAAAAAATATTTATACCTGCATCATACGATATATGTAAGCCTCATCCCTGATAATAATATATCTTTTATCACGTATTTTTAATATACTGGATATGTTACGATTAGTCATCACCCCCGCTTTTGCAGTATTTCCAGCACCCGGGCGGCGGCTTTGGGGATATTGGTGCCGGGACCGAAGATGGCGGCAACCCCGGCGTCATAGAGAAAATCATAATCCTGTGCCGGAATCACCCCGCCGCAAATGACCAGAATGTCACTGGCCGACTGCTTTTCCAGTGCCGCGATCAATTGCGGAATCAGAGTTTTATGACCGGCCGCGAGCGATGACACGCCGATAATATGAACATCATTCTCAATAGCCTCGTCTGCGACCTCCTCCGGGGTCTGGAACAAGGGGCCAACATCAACGTCAAAGCCGATATCGGCAAAGGCGGTGGCAATAACCTTGGCCCCCCGGTCGTGGCCATCCTGTCCCATCTTGACCACCAGCATCCGCGGGCGACGGCCTTCTTTTTCGGCAAATTTTTCGATATCCGTCTGAATTTTCCGAAAGCCGTCATCGCCGTCATAGGCGGCGCCATAGACGCCGGAGATTGATTTGACTTCGGCCCGGTGACGATTGAATATTTTCTCCATAGCGTCCGAAATTTCTCCCAACGTTGCCCGCATTCGCGCCGCATCCACGGCTTTCTCCAGCAGGTTATCATCTGCCGCCGCCGCCGCCGTCATCGCCTGTAGGGCGGCCTTACATTTATCCTCATCTCGGGCGGCTTTCATTTTGGTGAGGCGCGCGATCTGGGCTTCACGTACCGCGTCATTGTCAACATCAAGGATATCAATCGCGTCCTCTTTTTCAAGCCGGTATTTGTTGACCCCGACCACCACATCTTCGCCGCGGTCAATCCGCGCCTGCTTGCGCGCGGCGGCCTCTTCGATTTTCATCTTGGGCATACCGCTTTCGACCGCCCGGGTCATGCCGCCGATATCCTCGACTTCGGTGATCAGCTGCCATGCTTGCTGCACCAGTTCATTGGTCAGATATTCGACATAATAAGAACCGCCAAGTGGATCAACCACATGACACATGCCGGTTTCTTCCTGCAGCACGATCTGGGTATTGCGGGCGATACGCGCCGAAAAGTCGGTCGGCAGCGCAATCGCCTCGTCCAGCGCATTGGTGTGCAGTGACTGGGTACCGCCAAGCATCGCCGCCATCGCCTCAACCGTGGTGCGGATGATATTATTGAACGGGTCTTTCTCGGTCAGTGACACTCCCGAAGTCTGGCAATGAGTGCGCAGCATCATGCTTTTCGGGTTTTTGGCACCGAAATTCTGCATGATCTGCGCCCAGATGGTCCGCGCCGCCCTGAGCTTCGCCACCTCCATAAAGAAATTCATGCCCGTAGCAAAGAAAAAGCTGAGGCGCGGGGCGAAAACATCAATATCCAGACCCTTGTTCAGCGCCGCCCGGACATATTCCATGCCGTCCGCCAGGGTGAAGGCCAGTTCCTGCAGCTGGGTCGCGCCCGCTTCCTGCATATGATAACCGGAGATCGAGATACTGTTGAATTTCGGCATCTCGACTGAGGTATAGGCAATAATATCACCAATAATCCGCATGCTCGGTTCCGGCGGATAGATATAGGTGTTGCGCACCATAAATTCCTTCAGAATATCATTCTGAATGGTGCCGGAAAGCTGCTCCCGGCTGACCCCCTGCTCCTCGGCGGCGACGATATAAAAAGCCAGACACGGGATCACCGCGCCGTTCATGGTCATCGATACCGACATCTGATCCAGCGGAATCTGGTCAAACAGGATTTTCATATCTTCAACACTGTCAATGGCGACCCCGGCCTTGCCGACATCCCCCGTGACCCGCGGATGATCACTGTCATAGCC
>JAADGA010000142.1 GCA_013152615.1 Alphaproteobacteria bacterium | reverse complement strand
CAATCCGGTCGGCTTTCTGCACCGTGGCCAGCCGGTGGGCAACAACGATTGTCGTCCGCGCCTGCATTAATTTTTCCAGAGCCTGCTGGATCTTCTTCTCACTCTCGGCATCAAGGGAAGAGGTTGCTTCATCCAGCAACAGGATCGGCGTATCACGCAAAATGGCGCGGGCAATGGCAATCCGCTGACGCTGGCCGCCGGACAGCCGGGTGCCTCTTTCGCCGAGATAGGTCCGCATACCATCCGGAAGCCTGACGATAAATTCATCGGCCCGGGCGGCGACGGCGGCGGCCTGAACCATGTCATCGCTCGCCTCCGGGTTGCCGTAGCGGATATTATCCTCAACACTGGTGGCAAAAATAACAGTTTCCTGCGGCACAATCGCCAGACGTCGGCGCACCTCTTCCGGGTCCGCTGTTCTGATATTGACGCCGTCGATCCGTATTTCCCCCCGGTCCGGATCATAAAACCGCTGGATCAACTGAAAAACCGTGGTCTTGCCAGCCCCGGATGGCCCGACAATGGCCAGCGTCTCGCCCCTGATCACCGACAGGCTGAAGCTGTCAAGGGTCGCGTCGTCCGGTCGTGAAGGATAGCTGAAGCTCACATCACAAAACTCAATCCTGCCTTCGGGCTGCTCCGGCAACCGACTGGGATGTTCCGGAGCCTTGATATCGGTCTTGGCAGTGATGATGACCACACAGCGATTGATGGCCCCGGCGGCCCGCTGCAAACCGCCATAGACTTCACTCAACGAGCCGACCGCCCCCGCAACCAGAGCCGCATACATGACAAAAGAAGCCAGTTCGCCGCCGGTCATTGTTCCTGCAATCACATCGGAAGCCCCGACCCACAGGATAAAATCCATCGCGGCAAAAATCATCAGAATGACGATTGCGGTCAACCATGACCGGATTCTGACCAAACGGATGGCGGCATCAAAGGCCGCTTCGACAAAGCCACCAAACCTTACCGTTTCCCGGCCTTCCTGAGTGAAAGCCTGTATCGTCTGCACCGCGCCTATGGTTTCACTGGCAACCGCACTGACCTCGGCGGTTTTATCCTGGGTGAGGGTTGACAATTCACGCACCCTGCGCCCCAGAAAAATAATCGGAACCACCACCAGCGGCACCACCAGCAATACCAGCCCCAGCATCTTGGCACTGGTCACCGCCATAAAAGCCAGACCGCCGATCAGGGTTAGAATATTGCGCAGCGCAATGGACAGGGTTGAGCCGACCGCAGTCTGAATCACAGTGGTGTCCGTGGTCAGGCGCGAAATAATATCACCGGTGAGATTCTTCTCAAAAAAAGTTGGACCAAGATGAATGACATTGGCAAATACCGCCCGCCTGATGTCGGCGACGACTCGTTCTCCAACCCATGAAACATAATAGTGACGGGCAAATGTTGCAATCGCCAGCACAACCGCCACCGCCAGCAGAACGGCGAAATAAACCGTAATCAAATCAGCATTTTTACCGGAAAACCCCTTGTCTATCATGCTGCGAAAGGCCAGCGGGATCAGCAGGGTCGCCCCCGAGGCAATCATCAGAGCCACCAGGGCGGCGACCATGGTTTTTTTATATCTCGACAGAAAACCCCATAACAATTTGATTTCATTTATGTCTGTTCGCTGAGCCGAATTATCTTCATATCGCCCCGTCGTCCCGTCACCCGGCTTCTGCATGGCCTCCCCGATCCCTGATATTAATGATTAAATATATAAATTACTTTCCAACCTGATAGCAGGCCGGATATTATTCAACAAGCGTTACCGGGAAAATTATTTTCAGTCGTGGATAAAACTAATAAACTCCCCTTGCTTTCACCATATGATCTGGTTATATAAGCGCAACAAATTTTCGCGGAGACAAAGTGCGATGAAACAGAATATTCACCCGGATTACCATGAGATCAACGTGGTTATGACCGACGGTAGCAGCTATAAAACCTTCTCCACATGGGGCAAGGAAGGCGATACCATGACGCTGGAAGTTGATCCCAAGTCCCATCCTGCATGGACCGGTGGCTCCAAGAAGCTTACTGACAAGGGACGCGTTGCCCAGTTCAACAAACGTTTTGGCACCTTTAAGCTGGCAAAATAATCGCCGGCGGAACCGGCAATAGCCGGGGGATTTTAAGGCGAAAAGTTATTTGGGCGGGTCTTCATTCCGGATGCGGCTGAATAATTTATGGACCGGATTTACCCGCTCGCGGTCGCCATATACCATCTTGTCGATGCGGGCGACCTGACGATACAGGTCTTGAGACTTGTGGAGAAATTTGACAAATTGTTCGGGCAGGTTGCCCTTGCGGGTGTCAACCGCTGCCAGACAAATGTCGCTTGCCCCCAGCCTGAATTTGAAAGCGCCGGCCTGTTCGCGGGTAATTTCACCGGCTGCAACCCCCTTTTGCACTAGAAACCACGACATTACCTGCATCAGGCAGGTGGAAACCCGCATGCTTTCACTGGCATAATAAACTCCGGCTCCTGAACTCAGGTCATAATTCCTGAGCTGTTGATTCTCGATCTCAAGATAACCGGCGACATCCTGGGTAAGTGTCATCGCCTCCTGATATGATTTTTCCAGAAAACGCGGGTCGAGCAGACCATATTTATTGCTGTCCTGATGTGTCATATATTTTATGCCCAAACTATATATCTGCACCATATCCTATAAGAAATTTCTTAAAAGGAGGTTACTTTTTAATACAGTTGTCGCGGGCATCCGGGGAGATCGCCGCAGAATAATCAGGGCAACCGGTGTCATCATCCCCGGGTGAAGCGCCACCGGAGAAAGCGTTACCGGTTGCCCGACCGTGGCATCATAGCCATCCAGCCGGGGTCCGGTACAGCGCAACATATCGAAACATCACTATAGATTTACCCCTGATCTGATGGTGAACCCTGCCCGGCTATCACAGGGTTATGAAAACAGGAGCCAAACATTATAATATTGACATCCCGCCCATTGGCAGACAGCGGCAATCCGATCGAACAAAAATTTAAAAATGATTTTTGTGACCATTTTAATTTATCCGAAACCAGATAGGGCCGTTTATTCTGGACAAGCCAGTCGTATCTGACCTTCAAGTGATTTTCTATCCCGGGATATTGATCAAGATATTTCCCGGTAATATCTGCGCCCAATGCCTTTACGGTCTCCGTCCCGACCAGCCTTATTCGATAGCGTTTCGCTCTGTCATCAACATCGACAAGACAAATATGGGGCAGCATGGTAACAATATCAGCGGGATTCAGATCACGGCGCGAGGGCATAGCACGCCCCCCTTTGATGGCCAACCAATAGTTGAAAATATCTTTCAGCATATTATAGGGAATGTCATCAATGGTGAAGTCATCAATTAGAACACCATCATTATCTACCACAGAATATTCTCCGGCTTACTGCTCGGGACCATTATACTCCCCCATAACTTACAAGGCAATACCCGGACTGCGGCCATGCCGGAGTATCCGTCTTGATTACGCTTTAATCTTGTCCGGTATTTCTGCCAAATCCTCAGATATTAATTTTCTGGCTTTCGGGGCGGGCAATAAAATCCAGCCAGTTGCTGATTTCCTGCAACCGGTGGCACGGGTCCAGAATATCAGCCCCCATATTGTAATGGTGCCTGATTTCTGCGGCACCGTCGTCATCTGGTGTTATATTCTGCGCCCTTTGAAAGTCGGAGGCTAATTTATCCACTGCGGCCTCATCAGGGCATAATCCCTCGTCAACCATCTTTGTCCGGTATTTCCTAAACAGCGTTGCCACATAATCAAGGTCAAATTCAGGATGATATTGCACCCCCCAGAAAATGGCCCGCCCGCGCCTGATTTCCAATGCCTGTATCCGGCTTATGTCATTTCCCGACAGGACCGTTGCCCCCTCTGGCAAGCGCACTACATGATCGAGATGAACGGCGACGGCATCAAACGGGGCCGTCTTGTTTTTGTAAAGCGGGTGAAAGCGGCCCGATACCGTTGGTTGAATTTCCCGGGCGATGCCGATTTCCCGGCCCCTGACATTTGCCGCCACCGTGCCACCAGCGGCCACAACCGCGACCTGAAGCCCCCAGCAACTGCCGAATATTTTTACCTTCTGATCAAAGCAGTTTTTCATGAAATCTATCTGACGGTAAATTGCCGGGTCCTGTTGATAGATATTCAATGATGATCCGGTCCAGATTATGCCGTCATATTTCTCGAGCGCTGCCCCCTGCGGCAACGGTGCGCCCTCATCGGCCGGGCAGACAATATCGCAATCAATATCCGGCCTCAGCGCGAGCAGGGTTTTATGATATAATTCGCTCTGGGAGCAACTCCCGGCGGCAACCGCCAATTCCTGTGCCTGTAGGGTATTCCCCTCAACAATTAAAATCGTCAGCATGATATTTACCCTGAACAACCCGTTAAAATAATAGGTGATCACAAAAACTGCCATGATCATATCGTCTTTTCAAGAGGATCCACTCACTTTTTTCTAAAAATAGTATAATTCTGTATTTTATCTGTCTGGCCTTGGGGCCGCCTGTGGCCGGGCCGGGGCAAAATCTGTTATGTTACCGGTCTTTTCCTCTATTTTAAGCCGTTACCTCTGGCCTTCTATTTTAAGTCGTTACCTCTGGCTTTTATTTTAAATAGCTACTTATGGGCTGCTTTTAAGAAATTCACGGTTTTGCTTTTAAGAAATTCACGGTTTTATCGGTAAAATCCGTAAAAATACCGTCAACGCCGATCTTGAACAAAAAGATATTCAAAAGATCGGTATAATTTTTTGCATAGGGCGGGATCTGTTCGGTACGAAAAGTATAGGGGTGAATCTCCAACCCTGCCGCATGCGCACGGGATGCCAGATCGGTGGCTATGATATGGCCAATTACGGATTTCTTGCTGATTAACATCGACTTGTCCGGCCCAATGGCATCGGCGTATTTGGCGACTTTTATCATGCTGCCCGGCTTTTTGACCCACTCAGCATCGTCCGGAGGCCATAACAGCAGGACCAGTTTCAGCTTCATCCCCATTTCGGGCAACAAAACGTCATGAACACGTTTTAATTCCCGGGCATTAAAAGACTGAAGGTAAATTTTATCCGATTTCTTGGTATAGCCATAGGCTTTGAGGATTTTCAGCACGGCCCGCGAAACATCTTTGCCTTCCTTATTATGAAAAGCGACATTTTTGATTTCAGGGTATATTCCGACATTTTTCCCGGTGGATTTGTTCAGCCCCTGAATCAGCTCAATTTCCTCTTCAAAGCTATGGATTCTGAATGTTGATTTTCCCAGAGGAAAGCGATCCTTGAAAACCGCCACCCGTTTGCCGTCAACCAGGTTAAACCGTTCAATTACAGCAAGCTTTTTCAATTCGGCCAGGGTAAAGTCAACGACATAATAGTTACCGTCCTTGCGCGCGCGGCCCGGGAATATATCCCGGACATTTGTGACGTGATTCAGAATAATATCGTGAAGAACAACAAGCCGGTTATCCTTGGTCATCACCAGATCCTGTTCCAGATAATCCGCCCCCATAGCGTAAGCCATGGCCTTGCCCGCGAGGGTATGTTCCGGCAGGTAACCGCTGGCCCCCCGGTGCGCGATGACAATTTTCCCGCCGTTATGACTGCCGTTGTAAGCAAGGGCCGGGTTAACCAAAAGGCCAGAATAAAATCCTGTCATTATGAGATAGCCGAAGACGCGCAATAATCGGTATAAATACATTGTTAATTACCCTGTTCGTTACCCTGTTAAGTGATGGGATACTATCTACCAGCTTTCACTGTCACACAATGAAAATTTTATTTCTTAGGTCATCAAGCGGAAAGGAAAATAGTGAATTGTAACAGAAGGATTGTCCAATATTATGCGAGCCGCATTTGCTGACTATCAATCCCGGCTATTAATCGCTGACTATTAATTTCTGACTATTAATTTCTGGCCGGGCGGTTCACGGGTAATTAAATTGGTAAAACATATTTTAGTTGGCGCAG
>JAADGA010000141.1 GCA_013152615.1 Alphaproteobacteria bacterium | reverse complement strand
ATCTTTGACCTAGGTGGTCAGCGGTTTCTCGCACAGAACATGGCAGCCCTTTTCCAGCGCTGCCAGAATAATTTCCGCATGGGCCCCCGCGTGGGTGGCAACGTCGACAAAGTCAAGATTGTCCCCTTCCCGGTCGAGCAATTCCTGATAATTCTCATAAAAATGGATGTTTTCCGGCAAGTCTTTTGCCCGCGACGGACAAATATCACAAATAGCAATAATGTCGACATCCTGTTGTGTTCTCATTCGCTCAATATAAGCGGGAAAATGTCCATGGGTTGCAATGAAACCATATCCAATTATGGCACCCCGGAGTTTACGCATTGAATTTATTTCTTTTTTTAACATACCTTATATCTTTAATTTTTATAGTCTGACGTTCTTATCAGGTTACGTGTAGCTTAATCAAATATTTTTTATACGAATTATAACTTACGGGCCAGGATAAAGTACCACGGCATTAAAAGCGGGCCGGCGATCTGTATTTTATCGCCGCTTTGCAGGGTTTCAGTATATGTTCCCATGCCTTTGTCTGCGGGTTTAGCCAAATCCACGTCGATATTGAACGGGGTGGTTTGAATATCTGAATAACCATGGCGGGATAAAAATTCTTTAATACGGGGCAGGGAATATATATTATAGATGGAATTTTTGTCTTTAATGAAATTTTTGACATCAATATGACAGTCTGCCTCACCGTCATAGAACAGGGATGTCAACGCAATCCATTCCGGGTTAAGTTTCATCATCGCCTTGAGCGGGGCTTCATAACCGGGCAGCCAGCTCAGGGTCTGATAGGAAACAACCCCGTCAAAATTTGAGATATGTTTGGCGTCAAGGTTATAAATATCACCATA
The DNA here is from genome assembly GCA_013152615.1 of Alphaproteobacteria bacterium. Taxonomy (GTDB): domain Bacteria; phylum Pseudomonadota; class Alphaproteobacteria; order Sphingomonadales; family Emcibacteraceae; genus Paremcibacter. The sequence continues at coordinate 3,927 of JAADGA010000141.1, read as the reverse complement.
TTCAAGTCTGCAATTATGGATCTTTTTTTCTTTGAAAAAGTTATTTCCGGTTTCAATCAAATCGGTATTAATATCCAGACCGACATAGGTACAATGCCTGAATTTATTAGACATATGATAGATATTGGCCCCTTGCCCGGTTCCGATATCGGCGATTTGTAATTTACTGTCGGCATTCAGACAATTCAGTTTTTCCAACCATTCACAAAACAGGACCGTACTTCTGAATGGGGTTGCATATTGGCGACTATGATAATTCAAGTCGACTTTCTCAATCCATTCGGTGGTTCTTTGCTGCATATGTGTAGTAACCTTTCCATTATACTAAATTCATCCACGACTTTTCAGGGATAGTAAGTGTTTCGATAATAATTTCATAGTGGAAAGTTTAGGAGGCTAAACTTAGCCAGTACTTAGGGTCAGGGAAGCGGCAATGCGACGAAGGCGCCACCATTTCTCCGGGTGATTTCACGCATTAAAATTGAGAATTTACGTTCGGTCTGCAATCTCCGGTCTAAATTACCGGAATGGATAAAGCCGATAGCGTCGATTTTAACCAACGGCTTGCCGGTGGCTTTGTCCGTGTTCATTCGTGCCACGGCGTTGACAACCCGGTCAAAGGAATTACCGGTAAAATCATCGCCGAAGACATAGATTGAAATCTTGTCACCGTTGTGGCCATACACTCTCAAGGCTTTTTCCAGCCCCTCCACCGGGCTGCTGTTGGAATAGGCGGTCCAGTTTTCCATCAGGGATATGACATTGTTGCGCATGGTCGGGCTATCAGAAATCCACTGCCCGGCATAGCTGTCCATCAGATAACCGCCATTGTCACTCATGATCTGAAACCCGCGGATATGGGGCTGGATACTGAGAACATTTTTAATTTCCCGCATGACCTCGGGCCAGATCAGGGTCATGCTGCCGGAGGTATCAATGATAAAAATAACATAGTCGCTATCGACCGGAATGCCGCCGATATCCGCGATAGCCTTGGGGCTGTTATTTTTAAGGGCCGAAGATATCTCAAGCGATTGCCGAACCAGTTCAAGACCCTTGTTATCGCGGGTGAACTGCGCGGATTTTTGAGCAGCCGCCGTCAGTTTACGAATATTGTCTGACTGTAATTTCCTCAGGTCACGATTAGTGTTCAATTCCCCCTGAAGCCTCTGGTTAAGGATTTTCAACTGTCTGGACAGATCATTGATCTGTTGTTCCCTGGCATCGAGCCGCGCCAGTTGTTGCCGGGCCATTTTGCTGTTGCCCGGATTATTGCCGCCGGTGCGGGTGATTAACAACAGCATGATAATCGCGCCAAAGGCACAGGTGATAACGTCAAGAAAAGACAGATTAAAGATATCGGCGGGGGTTCTTCTGCTGTTCACGGCCAGCCCTCCCCCGGGGTGATCATCATGCCGCCGGTTTCCGCCGCCCAGCGCCAGTAAGCCGGGGCGGCCTCGGGATCGCCCTCAATCGGCAGCAGGATGACATTCAGCCGGGAGCCATAGGGCAGGGGAGTATTCTGCACCCCGTAGTTAAATATTTTCAGGCGGCATTCGCCCGAAATATTATTGCCTTTCCCGGTTATGGAGCGGCATCCCCCTAACATATTTTTCAAGGAAAATCCCGGGTTGCCGGTTGTCGGCAGACCGTCGGTGATCAGATAAATATCTGTTGGTGGCGGCGACATCTGTCTTAACTGTTGCAGCGCACGGTCAAGGTTGGTGGCATTTTCCGGGACAAGACGATTCAGATTCAATAATATCTTTTTTAATCCGGCCTTGTTGGTCGCTTTTAGCCAGCCCTGCGGGCCGACGGTGCGGGCGCTGTCATTATAGCCAATAACGCCAACGTCGCTGCTGTCGGGGAGCCGGGCCAGAATCCAGCTAACAATTTTTTTGGTCCGCTGCCATTTGGGACCGGCCATTTTATCGCGATCCGATCCGGTTTTTCTGGTGATAATATCAATGAGCCGTCTATCGGTCATCGAGGCACTATGATCAACCAGAATGGCAATTCTGGCACCCTTGACGCCCAGGCCGATTAAATATTGTTTTTTCACCACGCCGGTTTTCTTGACAGTTTTCACGGCCTTGGGAATTGACACTATGGTTTTCTTAAGCTGGCTATTGGCATTTGACAGCGCGGTGGCACTGGCCCGCGCGGTAATAATCCGGGCGCGGGTCTGGGCAATGGCCTGTTTTATTTTGTTATTCTGAATTGTGACTGTGCTGATATTTTTCCGAATGGTGGTGAGTGATTTCTTTAATGTCTGTTGTTCGGTTTTCATAATATTGAGGGCAGGGGTGACATCATTGGGATGAGGGGCCTGCACCGCGATATTATGCTTGATAATCAGAAAAATCATCAGGACAGCGCCAAGGCCACAGGACATAACGTCAAGAAAGGCAAGATTGAAAGTTTCCTGTCGTCGCCGCTGAAACAAGGGTACCTCTACATGCTAATTCGGGTTAACAGGAATTTTTCGCAGTAAGCCTGGGTTTCCACCAGCAGGCCGTCCTGCATCCGCTGCAACTGATGAAGCAGGAACATCAGAAAGATGCTGATCAGCAGGGCAACGAAAGTTGAATTAAAGGCAATGCCGAGGCTGTTGGTCATTGAGGCGATATCGCCGCCAAGCGCCTTCTGTGCATCCGACAAAGCCTGACCGATCCCGCGGACAGTGCCAATAAATCCGATTGAGGGAATTGCCCAGATGAGATAGCGGATCATGGAATTCCCGGCCTCCAGACGGATCGCCAGCGCGTTGACATTGGCCGTTATCGCGTCCGAGGTGTTTTGTACACTGCTGGTGATCAGATAGCGCCTTAGACTGGATACCAGCGCGGCCACCAACGGGGTCATCCGGATATCTTCGGGGAGGTTTTCCAGTTCATCCAGCGTGGTCACCACCGTGGCTTTTTTTGAATCCAGTTTTTCCAGCAGGTCAACCTTGAACAGATAGTGGGTTGAGGTTATCTCCCTGATTTTGCTTAATATCAGGTAGGAACTCCACAATAACAGAATGACACAGATTTCCTGCTCATAGTCTTTCAGGATAATGAATATATTGCGGGGCGGGGACTGGCCGGCCTGACGGGCAAGCTCAATCGCCAGACTGGCCTGGGGCCGGATATAACCGATATAGGCGAGGTGAACCACGATTAATGATACACTGAAAACAATCAGATTCTTGATCAGGTTTGACATTTATATATCCATTATATATCGACGGGGAAAGTGGTCGGAGAATTTAACCCGATTGCTTTTGTTCCGACCTGTGCATCCGCCCCGTTGATCAGATACAGGGCATAAAATATACTGATAAATAATATAATCATAATGCCGGTTTGAAGGTTATGCCGGGTCATTGTTATTTTTCCTTTCCATATAAATATCTTACCACCCGAAAGCCGAGATCATCGCGCCCGGATGCCGAGGTATCCCGATAGGCCCCGCGCAGCTCCGTTACGGTGCCTGAGCGCCAGCTTGATCCCTTGACAACATGGGTCTGACCGGTTGCCGGTCCGGACGGGTTACGGAAAATCCGGCCCGGGTCCGGCGGTGTCAGCCGATAATAATCATGGACCCACTCACTGACATTACCGGCAAGATCATAAAGGCCGGAGGCGTTCTTGTTAAAGCGGCCGACCGGGGCCAGTTTTTTATAGCCGTCATTGTAATCGGGTATATATGTTTTTACCAGATTCTTCGCGGATTCATCGGCGAAATTACCGGTTAATTTTGGGATTATGCTGCTGTTGCCCCACGGAAATCTGGTTTCATGATCGCGGCCTGCCTTGCGGGCGAGCCATTCCCATTCCGCTTCTGTCGGCAGCCGGTAGCCATCCCCGTTTATGTCGACGGAGACCAGTTTGTTGCCGCTGAAGTGATAGACCGGCTTCAGCCCCTCTTTCCGGCTTAACC
>JAADGA010000140.1 GCA_013152615.1 Alphaproteobacteria bacterium | reverse complement strand
ACAATCCGCTTTCATCCATTCTATCCCCGGCCTCGAACGGGCGGAAATCCGTCAGTTTGGCTATGCGATTGAATATGATTATGTCGATCCGCGGCAATTATCGGTGACGCTGGAGACCAGAAAAATTTCCGGGCTTTATTTTGCCGGGCAGATTAATGGCACCACCGGTTATGAAGAGGCGGCGGCGCAGGGATTAATGGCGGGGATTAATGCGGCGGCTGCTACCGGTGAAGATTTTATTCTTGATCGGGCCGATGGTTATATCGGGGTGATGATTGACGATCTTGTGACCCGCGGCACCAGTGAACCCTACCGCATGTTCACCAGCCGGGCCGAATATCGGCTGAAACTGAGGTCGGACAACGCCGATCAACGGCTAACTCCGTACGGGATCGCCCGGGGGTTTATCGGTAGCGCCCGCCGCGATATATTTACCAACAAGCTGGCGGCGCTGGAAAAATACAGGACGATGGTAGCAAGCAGGCATATTTCGCCGACCAAAGCAGCCCGCTATGGCCTTGAAATTAATCAGGACGGGGTTAAACGGTCGGCACAGACGCTGTTATCCTATCCCCGGATCAAGATGGCGGATTTATGCCGAATCTGGCCGGAGCTTGATGCCATGCCGACGGCCATTGCCGAACAGATAGAAATTGAAGCGACCTATAGCGCCTATCTCGCGCGTCAGGAGGCGGATATTGTGGCGTTTCGCAAGGATGAAGATTTGACCTTGCCCGCAAGCCTTGATTATTCGGTGATTGGCGGCCTGTCAAATGAGGTCCGTGAAAAATTAATACTGGCGCGACCGGCAACCCTTGGTTCGGCCGCAAGAATATCGGGGGTAACGCCGGTGGCACTCAATAGCCTGCTTAGATATGTTAAGAGAAAAGACAGATAATTCCGATGGTTAAGGTAAGTGATTCCGACAGTTTTTATCGACAAACCGGTGTTTCACGTGAAACAATGGTCCATATCCGTCGTTACCATGATCTGGTGGTAAAATGGCAGAAAAAAATCAATCTGGTCAGTAATGCCAGCTTGTCTGACATCTGGTGTCGGCATTTCTATGACAGCTTTCAGCTAAATTCATTATTTGGCCAGTCTATAGGCGGGAATTTGCAAATTCTTGATATTGGCAGTGGTGCCGGCTTTCCGGGTCTGTTATTGTCAATGCTTGGATCAGGTGAGTTTCATATGGTGGAAAGTAACGCCAAAAAATGTACTTTTATGAATCAGGTGATCAGGGAGACGACGTGTCGGGCCGTTGTTCATTGTGCCCGGATGGAGGATTTAGCCGTCTTTCCCATTGATTATATTATCTCCCGGGCCTGTGCCCCGGTGGGCAGGCTAATCGAAATTGCCCAGGGTTTTATTCATCCGGAAACCATCTGTTTGTTTTTAAAAGGGCAAAATGCTGATAAAGAAATTGCTGCTGCCCGGCAAAAATGGCAGTTTAAGCTGGAAAAATTCACAAGCCTTAGTGAAGCATCGGGCGTTATTGTTAAAGTCAGTGATATAAAGGCGTTGAATGAAAGTGTATAGGTAAAAAGGCTCAAACATGTCCACAAGGTTATCCACAGGTCACAGCAAGACGGAAATTATCGCAATTGCCAACCAGAAAGGCGGTGTCGGCAAAACCACCACCACCATTAATCTGGCAACGGCGCTGGTGGCGGCGCGCAAGAAAGTCCTACTGGTTGACATGGACCCACAGGGAAATGCCAGCACCGGTCTCGGCTCGGAACGAAGTAATCGCGACAAGAGTATCTATCAGATTCTTATGGGGGAAATCACCCTTGAGGAGGCGGTGGTGTCGTCAATTATTCCCGGACTGTCGCTGGTGCCGTCAACAATTGATCTGGCCGGGGCGGAACTTGAGCTTGTTGCTGAAGACCAGCGCACATTTCGCCTGCGCAAAGCCCTGCAGCATCCCATTATTGATCAGTTTGATTACATATTGATTGATTGCCCGCCGTCTTTAAGTCTTCTTACCCTGAATTCTCTGGCAGCGGCCCATTCGGTAATTGTACCGCTGCAATGTGAGTTTTTTGCTTTGGAGGGTCTGAGCTTGCTGTTGCGGACGATTGAAACCGTGAAATGCAATTTCAATCCGGCGCTGGAGATTAAAGGGGTGGTGCTGACCATGTTTGATGGCCGCAATAATCTTTCGGGTCAGGTCGCCGGGGATGTCAGGGGCTATCTTGGGTCCAAGGTTTTCAAGACCGTGATTCCGCGCAATATTCGCGTATCCGAGGCCCCGTCTCACGGCCAACCGGTATTGTTGTATGACTATAAATGTACCGGCAGTCAGGCCTATATCAGTTTGGCGCGGGAAGTGTTGCGACGGGAAACAACAAAGGCAGCATAAGGCGACGGATAGGGTAAAATAAAATTTTTCAGGAATATTCTTTAGATGACAACCGGATTAAAGTCTGTTAAAAAACACAATAAAAACAAGGGGTTAGGCCGTGGACTATCAGCCCTTCTTGATTCTACCGACAAGGAATATGCTAATATCAGAACAGCAGGCGGATCCGGAGACCGTAATTTGCCGATTGAATTTCTGATACCAAATCCCTTCCAACCCCGGTTTTATTTTGATGAGGAAAAATCGGCGGATCTGATTAAATCAATCCGCGACCGGGGGATTTTGCAGCCGCTGCTGGTGCGCCAGTGCAAGGGCCGTGATGAATATGAAATCATTGCCGGTGAGCGGCGCTGGCGGGCGGCACAGGCGGCGGGATTGCATAATGTTCCGGTTATAATTCGCGAAATGACCGACGGTGAGGCCCTTGAAATTGCTCTGATTGAAAATATTCAGCGTCATGATTTAAGTCCGATTGAAGAGGCGATGGGCTATCGGCGGCTGATGGATGATTTCCATCATACCCAGGAGCAATTAGGGCATATCGTCGGCAAAAGCCGCAGTCATATCGCCAATATCCTGCGTCTTCTGGTGTTGCCGGCGGCGGTGCGCCAACTGGTCGCCGAAGGAAAATTAACCATGGGCCATGCGCGCGCCCTGATTACGATCGAGGATGCGGAGGCTGTCGCCCTCAGAATTATCAGGGAAGGATTAAGTGTCCGTCAGGTCGAGGCTCTGGCCAAAAAAGGCCGGTCAAAATCCCGGTCAAAATCCCGGGTTGAATCAACGGCTAAAACCCCGGGTCTGGCTAAAGATGCGGACACGCTCTCGCTCGAAAATAACCTGTCCCGGTCTTTGGGGCTTACGGTCACTATTGATTTTACCGGAGACGAAAGCGGTGATTTGCGGGTGCAGTATAAAACCCTTGAACAGCTTGATGATATTTGTCGGCGGCTCGCGGATGGATTTTAGCCAACAGCGCGGAAACTGGCTGGAGACAGCCGGAAACTGACCAGAAACAACGCTGAGATATCGCGGGAATTGGTCAGAAACCGGGCTAAAACATCGCGGAAACGCCCCGGAAATATTGCCGGAACATCCTGAAAATTGGCTTGGAACCGGCTGGAAACCACCTGTTTTAAGTTTAAAATGACTAAATCAGTCTGATTTATATTGACAAAGCCTGATTCAAGGCTCATCTATCATTTAATAGACTACTAAAATGGTGCGGGTTTGTAATTCCCGGGCCGCGATGTCATGTAGTATTATCTTGCGTTATCTTCCTGTGGGCACCAAGAGCGTTCGGGACAGGGATGGAAATGGATATGATTAAATTATCAAATCTGGCGGATTACGGGGTTGAGCTGATGTGTTGTATTGCCTTGAAACCGGTTGAGGTTCATTCTGCGACCGGCTTGGCGAGCAGTTCGCAGATTCCGCTGCCAACCGTAAGCAAGATACTGGGTATGATGGTGCGCGCGGGATTGCTGCGCTCTCTTCGCGGGCTGAAGGGCGGCTTTACCCTGGCACTGCCGGCGGCGGAAATATCAATCGCCGATATTATCGAGGCTGTCGACGGGCCGGTGCAGCTGACCAATTGTCTCGGTGATGAAAGTTCCGACTGTGACCGGATCACCAGCTGCGGCACCCGCAGCCAATGGTACCGGATTAATGAAGCGGTCAAGGATGCGCTGGCGGAGGTGGTGTTGTCGCAGATGATCGAAAGTGTGCCTAACTTTATTGGGGATGGTGGTGTTGACGACCTGCCGCTGACCCGCAAAATGAGCAATCAGGGAACAGGAAAATGGTAGCACCGGAAGACGCACAGACTGTCCTGAATGAGGTCACGGAAAAATATAAATATGGTTTTGTCACGGATATTGCGACCGAAAAAGCCCCCAAGGGCCTGAATGAGGATGTTATCCGTTTTATTTCTGCGAAAAAGACGGAACCGGAATGGCTGCTGGAGTGGCGCCTGAGCGCTTATCGCAAATGGCTGACCATGGAGGAGCCGACCTGGGCCATGGTTGAATATCCACCGATAGATTTTCAGAATATTTATTATTATGCCGCACCGAAGTCGGCCGAAGACGGGCCAAAAAGTCTGGATGAGGTTGATCCGGAACTGCTCAGGACTTATGAAAAACTAGGAATTTCGCTTAAGGAACAAGAGGTTCTGGCCGGGGTTGCGGTTGATATCGTGTTTGACAGTGTCTCGGTCGCAACCACATTTCGCGCCAAATTGAAAGAAGCCGGAATTATTTTCTGTTCGATCTCGGAAGCCGCCCATGATTATCCGGACTTGATGCAGAAATATATGGGATCGGTGGTGCCGGTGGCGGATAATTTCTATTCAGCGCTGAATAGTGCGGTCTTTACCGATGGTACCTTTGTCTATATTCCCAAAGGGGTGCGCTGTCCGATGGAACTCAGCACCTATTTCCGTATTAACGAGGCCAATACCGG
>JAADGA010000139.1 GCA_013152615.1 Alphaproteobacteria bacterium | reverse complement strand
CTGTCCTTTGTCTCGCTGCTGGCACCGGCGATTGCCATGGGCAACCGGACGGTCGTTATTCCCAGTGAGCGTTATCCGCTGCCAGCAACAGATTTTTACCAGATTCTGGCAACTTCTGATGTGCCGGCAGGGGTGGTCAATATCGTCACCGGTGAGCGTGATGTGCTGGCCCGGGTGCTGGCCGATCATGATCAGCTTGACGCGATCTGGTATCATGGTTCATCAGCGGGCAGCCGCATGGTTGAGACGTCGAGTGCCGCCAATCTGAAGCGGACATGGGTCAATGATGGCCGGATGCGGGACTGGATGTCAGCCCACGGTGAAGGTCGGCGGTTTTTGCGCGAAGCAACTCAGGTAAAAAATATCTGGTTACCCTACGGGGACTAAAAAATAATAATGTAACGGAGGAGGATTCGGCATCATGCCTATTGCTATTGTCGGAATGATTGTGTTGTTGGGCCTGGCGGCTCTGTTATCCACAGATAGAAAAAAAATAGATTTCCGGGTGGTGATCAGTGCCTTTCTGTTGCAGCTCGCAGTGGCGGCTTTTGTGCTGGTGGTGCCGTTTGGCAAGGAGGTGCTGACCGTGATGTCGGACGGGGTTAATCAGGTGTTCGGTTATACCAAAGTGGGGACGGAATTTCTTTTTGGCGGCCTGGCGGATCAGAAAAATATCGGCTTTATCTTTGTGATTCAGGTGCTGCCGATCATCATCTTTGCCTCGTCGCTGATGGCGGTGCTGTATTATCTCCATATCATGCAGTGGGTGGTCAAGATTCTTGGCGGTCTGCTGCACTGGGTGATTGGCACCAAGCGGGTCGAGTCCCTGTGCGCGGCGGCTAATATTTTTCTCGGTCAGACCGAAGCCCCGCTGGTGGTCCGGCCCTATCTTGGTAAAATCAGCGATGCCCAGTTTTTCACGGTGATGGTGTCGGGACTGGCCTCGATTTCCGGCACTATTCTGGCGGGCTATGCCGCGATCGGGGTCAATATGGAATATCTGATTGCCGCGAGCTTTATGGCGGCCCCCGGTGGATTGTTGATGGCGAAGATCATCATGCCGGACCCGGAGCCTGAAGTATCGGATGCCGGTCTGCTGGATGTTGACGGGTTCGACGAGGGTGAAAGACCGGCCAATGTGATTGAGGCCGCGGCCAACGGGGCTGCGGACGGCCTGAAGCTTGCCGCCAATATCGGCGCGATGCTGCTGGCTTTCGTCGCCCTGATTGCGTTGCTTAACGGCATGCTCGGCGGGGTTGGCGGCTGGTTCGGTTATGGCGACCTGACATTTAACATGATTCTCGGCAAGATATTTTCGCCGCTGATGTATGTAATCGGTATTCCGTGGACTCAGGCGGATATTGCCGGGAACCTGATCGGCACTAAACTGATTCTCAATGAATTTGTCGGCTATGTTGAATTATTCAGATTGCCGAATGGTGCGCTCAACCCTCATTCGGTGATGGTGGTGACCTTTGCTCTGGCCGGGTTTGCCAACCTGAGTTCGATTGCAATCCTTATGGGCGGATTCGGGGTCTTGGTGCCGGAACGACGCCATCTGATTGCCAAATGGGGCCTGAGGGCCGTAGCGGCGGGATCATTGTCAAACCTGATGAGTGCCGCCATTGCCAGTCTGTTAATGTGAATAATATCGGTTAATATGAATAATATTTTGTTCAAACAGTAAAACGTGTAGGTATGTCGGCACTGTTGCCTTATTGATCGTCGCCAGAATTTATTATGAGTGTCATAAAAGCGTTACGTTAGGAAGATATAAGGCTTCAGGGGTCAGAAACGACGAATAAATGGCCGTTTATGTTGGTTAAACTTAATCGTCAGCAAAGTTTTTCTGACAAATTGAAAGAGATATAGATTTGACTTTTTGATAAAATTATTTAAGCTCGTCGGCAAAGAATAAGGGAGGGGAAATATTTCCCCCGATCGTAAAGAAAATGACCAGAAGAATGCAATGGCCACAAGATTACAGCCGGTTGCATTTTTAAGTGTGATTATAATATATGCAACCAGAAATTAACCTATCCGAAAGGGAGAGAAAATGACTAAGCTAAAATCCAGTATGAAGAGCCTGATGTTGCGGTCGGCCTTCAAGGTAAGCCTGGTGAATGTTGCGGCAAGTATCGCGATTGCCTTTACCGGCACCGCCGCCCTTGTCATTCAGGCACAGGCACAGGTTACCACGGCCCATCTTGTCGGCACGGTGGTAACAGCGGAAAAACAGCCCGCAGTAAATGTATTGGTTACCGTTACCCATGTGCCCTCCGGCACGGTGAAAGTGGTTCGGACCAATGCCAAGGGGGTTTTTAATGCCATGGGGCTGCGGGTTGGTGGGCCCTACAGCATTTCGGTGAAGTCCGGTCTTGGCAATGCCAAGGTTGGCAATATCTTTCTGGGCATTGGCAATGCGTCAAATGTCAATATCACGCTGGAGGCAACCACGTTTGAGGAAATTGTGGTCACCGGTTCACCAACGACAAATAAAATTCAGATGGGGACAAGTATTTCAATCGGCGCGGATGCGATTGCCGGTATTCCCACGGCCTCCCGCGAGATTTATGATCTGGTTCAGGTTGACCCGCTGGTCAGCATTGATCCGGAAAACAAGAACGCCATCAGCATTGGCGGCATGAATAACCGTTTCAACAGCGTGACCATTGACGGGGTGAAACAGAATGATGATTTCGGGCTCAATAATGGTGGTTTCCCAACTCAGCGAAGCCCGATTTCGCTGGATGTAATTCAGCGTATTGATATTAACGTTGCCCCCTTTGATGTCCAGTATAATGGCTTCCTTGGCGGCAATATCAATATTGTTACCAAGTCTGGTACCAATAATTTCCACGGTTCGACATTCTTTGATTACCGCAGTGCGTCACTCACCGGCAAAAAACTTGACGGTAACGATGTCGGCCTGAATTTTAATGAAAAAATATATGGCGGTATGTTGAGCGGCCCCGTCATTAAAGACAAATTATTCTTTACCGTCGGCTTTGAAGAATTAAAATCAACCAAGCCGATTGAGACCGGACCGCAAGGGTCAGTGTTTGCCAACAAGGTTCCCGGTGTTACCCAGGCCGATCTGGATTTGATAAGGTCAATTTCCAAGACCAAATATAATTTTGATCCGGGCACCTTGACCGATTTGAATAATATCAATGAAAAAGATCGCAAGATTTTTGCCAAGATTGACTGGAATATTAACGAAAATAACCGCGCCCAGTTTACCTATCAGTATGACAAGGGCAACGTGCTTAATCCGCAGAATACCAGCGTATCACGGCGCCATATTGCCCTGCCGTCCCAGTGGTATAACAAAACCGAAATCCTGAAAAGCTATTCCCTCGGGATCTTTTCCGACTGGACCGAAAATTTCTCAACCGAGGTCCGGGTATCGCGCAAAACAGTGACCACCCGTCAGGAAAGCCTCAAGGGCAATAAATTCGCCCAGATGCAGATTAACCTGCCGACCGGGGCTGTGGTCTATATCGGCCCTGACCGTTACCGCCATGCCAACAAGTTGAACAACAGCACCTGGCAAATCAAGGTTAAGGGGACTTATTACCTCGGCGATCATGAAATTACCGGCGGATTTGAACGGGAAACGCTGGATGTTTTCAACCTGTTTGTTAATGACAGCCGCGGTATTTACACCTTCAACAGTATTGCCGATTTCAATAATCGCGACGCAGCAAGCCTGAGCTATAAAAATGCCTATACCAATAATGCCAATGATGGCGCGGCACGGTTCAAATATAATGTAAATTCCTTATATCTTCAGGATCGCTGGACCGTTAATGACAATCTGACGATGTTGGGCGGGGTGCGCTATGACTGGTATACCACTGGTTCAACGCCTAAATTCAACCAGAATTTTATGAACCGCAACGGCTTTAAGAATAATACGACTTTGAATGGCAGTCATGTGGTTATGCCGCGTTTCGCCTTTAATTATCTTGCCGGTGACCGGACAACTATTCGCGGCGGTATTGGTAAATTCAGTGGCGGCAGTCCGAATGTATGGGTGTCAAACACCTATACCAATGACGGCGTAACCATTGTCAGCACCCGGGCGAAAAACATTTCCAACGTTGACGGATTTGTTATCCCCAAGGCGGTTCAGGATGCGCTGGTTCAGGGTAACGGCTCGGCCAATTACATGGACCCTAATTTCAAAATTCCGTCAGTGTGGAAGTTCAACATTGCCGTGCAGCATGACTTTGACCTTGGCGAGACCATGGGCGACAATTATATTGTCACCGCAGAAGTGCTTTATGCCAAACCGAAGAATTCGGCGACATGGATTGACGCTGGCCTGGTTCAGACCGGCAAGGCGATGGATGGCCGACCAATCTATGCCCTGAAAACCGGGGGCAAGGATGATCTGGGCGTGACCAACACCGATGGCGGCAGCAGCACGGTTTTTGCGCTGTCACTCAAGAAAAAATTTGAGAATGGTGTCGATTTTAACGTGTCTTATGCCTATACCGACTCGAAGGACGTTAATCCGGGGACGAGCTCTACCGCAACTTCCAACTACGGTAAATATGCGACCTTTGATATTCAGCACCCAACCGCCGCCATCTCGAATTATGAAGTGCGCAACCGGATCGTTGCCCAGTTGAATTACCGCAAGGAATTTTTCAAGGATCTGGAGAGCCGGTTTGGCCTGTTGTTTATTGCCCAGTCCGGTCGCGGTTTCAGCTATACCTTTAATGGTAGTTGGGGCAAGAGACCGTTCGGCGATTCCCAGTCAGGTCGGGACCGTCAACTGTTCTACGTGCCTAATAATGGCGCTGAAGTTGGCCTGAATGCGGCTGACTGGACGAAACTCAATAGCTTTATCAAGTCAAGCGGTCTGGATAAATATCGTGGCAAGATCGCGCCGCGCAATGCATTCAATTCAAGGACCCGTGGAAATCCCGGCTTGACTTTAAATTCTCTCAGGAAATTCCGGGATTATTTGAAGGGCACAGGGGTAAGTTGACCTTTGATATTCAGAATCTGACCAATTTGCTTAACAATAACTGGGGTCGGTATCAATCAACGTCTTTCTGGTTTGTCAAACCGCTGGTTAACGTTGCGGTTGATGCCAGTGGTAACTATACCTACAGCAATGTCAGAATTCCGGGTTCAACGCCGGTTCGGGTGCTGCCATCCCTGTGGAAAATCCGTCTGGGGGTCAGCTACGAATTCTAGAGCTGATTTAAATCCATCGAGAAAAGGGCAGCTGCGGCTGTCCTTTTTTTTGATATTTTTTTGCTACAGCCCGGGCAATTATTTGCTATATTGGCCCGGATCGTGAGGGCAACCACAGAGGAGAGATAATGACGGACTCAGATATATATGCTGTGCCAGCAGATTTTGCGAAAAACAGCCATGTGGACAAGGCTGAATATCTCAGGCTTTATCAGCATTCAATCGATGATCCGGACGCCTTCTGGGGTGACATGGGTCGGCGCCTTGACTGGATAAAACCCTATAGCGAGGTCAGTGATGTGTCCTTTAGCGCGGATGACCTGCATATCAGCTGGTATGCGGACGGCACCCTGAATGCCAGTGTCAATTGTATTGACCGGCATCTGCCCGAGCGCGCCGACCAGACCGCGATTATCTTTGAAGGTGATGATCCCTCAGTGTCCCGCCATATCAGCTACCGGGAGCTATATCAGCAGGTGTGCCGGTTTGCCAATGTGCTTAAGGCCCGGGGGGTAAAAAAGGGCGACCGGGTGACACTTTACATGCCGATGATCCCCGAAGCCGCCTATGCCATGCTGGCGTGTGCGCGTATTGGTGCGGTGCATTCGGTGGTGTTCGGCGGCTTTTCGCCGGAATCACTCGCTGGACGGATCAGGGATTGCGACAGCCATGTGGTGATCACCGCCGATCAGGGCCGACGCGGCGGGCGCAGGGTGGCGTTGAAAGCCAATGTTGACAAGGCGCTGGCAAAGGACGGGGTTGAGGTCAGTACGGTTATTGTTGTCCGCAACACCGGTGAGGAGGTGGCGATGACCACGGGCCGCGACATCTGCTATCAGGAGGCGGCCGCCCACCAGCCTGCCGACTGCCCACCCGCAGAAATGGCGGCGGAGGACCCGCTGTTCATTCTCTATACCTCCGGTTCCACCGGCCAGCCCAAGGGCGTGCTGCACACCACCGGCGGCTATCTGGTCTATGTCGCACTCACCCATGAAATCGTGTTTGATTATCAGCCGGGCGAGGTGTTCTGGTGTACGGCCGATGTTGGCTGGGTCACCGGCCACAGCTATATTGTTTATGGCCCGCTGGCCAATGGCGCGACCACATTACTGTTTGAGGGCATCCCGACCTGGCCCGATGCCTCACGCTTCTGGCAGGTGTGTGACAAGCATCAGGTTAATATTTTTTACACCGCACCAACCGCGCTCAGGGCGTTAATGCGCGGCGGTGATGATTTTGTTACCTGCTG
>JAADGA010000138.1 GCA_013152615.1 Alphaproteobacteria bacterium | reverse complement strand
TTATGTTCGGGGCAGAGTAACGGTGACGCACAGGCCGCCCTCCGGACGGTTGGACAGTGTGACCTCGCCGCCATGCCCCCGGATGACCCCGCGCACGACCGCAAGACCAAGGCCGGTACCGCCGGTCTCACGGCTGCGCGAGGTCTCAACACGATAGAATGGCTCAAACACCCGTTCAATCTCATCATCCGGGATTCCCGGCCCGTCATCTTCGAGGGTAATGACAAAATATTTCGGCGACACGTCAATATTGACCCGGAGCCGCCCGCCATATTTAAGCGCGTTATCAACCAGATTGGTAAAGGCGCGACGCAGCGCCAGCGGCCGACCGCTGAAGGACGCACTGTGAATGCCCCGGCAGCTTACGTCATGGCCCATATCGGAGGCATCATCACAGATGCTCTGCACCAGCCCTGTCAGGTCAAGCGTTTTGCCCGGCTCATCGGCATTATCCTCACGGGCAAAGGCCAATGTTGCCGCAATCATCTGTTCCATCTGCTCAAGGTCGGTCAGCATTTTCTCGCGTTGTTCCGGATCATCGACAAATTCCGCCCGCAGGCGCAACCGGGTAATGGGGGTGCGTAAATCATGGGAAATCGCCGCCAGCATCTGGGTCCGGTCATTAATCAGGCCGCGCAGACGCCGCTGCATTTCATTAAAGGCCTTTGCCGCCCGGTGGACTTCACGCTGGCCGTCTTCGGGCAGATAGGCCGCGTTGACATCCCGGCCCAGTCGCTCTGCCGCCCACGCGAACAGGGCCAGCGGCGCGGTTGAACGGCGCACCGCCCATACCGAAAGGATGGTAACAACGATCGCCATAACGAAAAATGCCAGAAAAAACCGCGACCGCCATATCGGGGTAAAGCGGGGGGAAAGCATTATAAAATTAAGCCAGCGATCCTTGCCCAAAGGATAGGAAATGCGCAGAATATCCCCGCCGGTCAACATCGACATCTGACCCGAAACCCTGGTCTGTGACAACAGGATCGTACCGCGCAGGCCATAATTTCCGGACATCATTCTGTTGCTGTTGCTTTTCCTCATCATCCCCATCATGCCGCCCATACACTGTCCCATAACGGCGGTAAAGGCCTTGTGAGATCCGGGATTGGTGCCAGGTTCATCAATGGCGATACGCGGGCGTCCTGTGGTCGAATTGCCGAGCAAATTCTGAATAGTGGTGGCAAGCAGGCGTGAGCGCCAGGTCATGGTTTCGGGCCTGACCATCGCCTGCGACGCCAGCATCACCGCAAGCCCCGGCCCCGACTGCCCGCAGACGACACCGCTACGCGCCGGTAGGGGAGAGCGTTTTACCGCCTGAACCACGGCGACAATGCGTTCCGCCGCCGCGCCGCCGGCGATACTGATCAGCGCCTTGTCACGCTCCCCGGCATAAATCAGCAACCCGATCAGATTAGAGACGACAAGCCCGGCCAACAAGACAAATATCGTTCGCCCGGCAAGGGTATTTGGCATCAACCTCATGATTTTCTTGTCACCTTCGGCGTGAATATATAGCCACCACTGCGCACGGTCTTGATCAGAAGGGGGGTGGCGGGATCATGCTCGATCTTGCGCCTGAGGCGGCTGACCTGAACATCAATCGCCCGGTCAAAGGGTTGGGCCTCGCGCCCGCGGGCAAGGTCAAGCAGTTGATCGCGGGTCAGCAGCCGTTGCGGATGGGTAACAAAAGCCGCCAGCAGATCATATTCGCCCGCACTCAGCGACACCAGAACATCCTGCGGTGACATCAGCTCGCGACTGTCAAGATCAAGCCGCCAGCCCTCAAAAATATGCAGCCCCGGCTGGTCGCTGTCATCCGGGCTGCTCGCTGATATATTTTCGGCCCGGCGCAATACCGCCTTGATACGGGCGAGCAGTTCGCGCGGGTTGAACGGTTTTGCCACATAATCATCCGCGCCCATTTCAAGGCCGACAATCCGGTCGATCTCTTCACCCATGGCGGTCACCATGATGATCGGTATTTTTGAGGTCGCGCGCAGGCTGCGGCACAAGGTCAGCCCGTCTTCGCCCGGCAGCATGAGATCAAGGATAATCAGATCAATCGACCAGTCATCAAGAATCCGGCGCATTTCACGGCCATCCTCCGCACAGCGCACGCGCAAGCCGTGGCGCGACAGATAGCGGGCGGTCAGGTCGCGGATTTCGCGGTCATCATCGACGACAAGTATGTGCGGTTGCTCTGACATGAGATAACTATACAGGCGAAAAGACGATTAAGGCCAGAAAATTGGTTACAAAATGTAACCGGAGGCCCAAGTGAAACATTTTGTTACAAATTCCGTTTTTTCCGACATCACCGTGCAATGAAAATAACCTTAAATAGACCTCAAGTTGAGGCCGCCAATGGTGGTGGCCCGGTAAAATTCAGGAGAAATAAAATGCGTTTATCCCTAAAAGCCCTCGCGATAGCTTCCGTATTGACGCTCGGTCTGGTAACATCACCGGCACTCTATGCCAAAGAGCGCGGCAATAGCACCGCGACCATGGCCTCACAGATGAAGAGTCAGAAAGATATGGCGATGAAAAATGACAGCGGTTGCATGGGTATGATGATGAATATGAAAAAGAAAATGATGAAATCCACGATGAAGGGTTCCGCCAATTCACCGTCTATGAAGAAATAATACCGGCGGCAGCCACCTGCCGGGCCGCTGACTGTGGCAAAGTCAGACCTGTTTGCTCAGTCTGATGTGCTGGCATGACTTTGCTCTATGTTGCGGCGGCGGATGTAACAACTGATAATGGAAATATATTATGTATTTTGGAATGATGGATGGTAGCGGATTTATGGGTGGTTGGGTTGGAATGGCCTTTGGTGGCATTATGATGATCCTGTGGTTCGCCCTGATTATCGCACTGATTATTCTTGTTGTCCGATGGATTGGGGGCGGCGCACCGCGACGGGATAGCGATCAGGATTGTCTTGATATTCTCAAGCAGCGTTACGCCCGCGGCGAAATTGACGCGGCGGAGCTGGCGGAACGCTCACGGCGACTGAAGACCGGGAAATAATATTGCCCCCAGCCGGGTCAGGGCCGCATAGCCGGTCAGGGCAATATTAGTGCTGTTCGATCCGTTTAACCGGGAAGCAAATCTGCCCGTGCCCTCTCTGGTCGGGGGCGGCAGGACGGAACACGCGCTCAGTCTGCCGTCTTTTGATCGAACGCCATCAGACCGCCTATGGCTTTGAGCGTAATCTCCCGACCCCGCAGCCATATTTTCTCCCGCCATTCGCTTTCATCCGGATAGAAGGCTGATTTCATGGCCCTAATAATGTCTTCTTTCAGCGGGGTCTCATTGTCGGCCTGCCCGTGCAGCCAGTTGTCGGCCCGCAGCGCGTCAAGCACGACATTCGCGGGCCGTGTGCCGAATTCCAGCGCGATCGACATCAGAAAAGGCGCCGCGAGCGGGCGGGTTAACGCCGACAGCAACGCCCCGGTTATCGGGGCGGAACAGGACGAACCGTCAGCCATCACCGTCACCTCATCACCGTACCATTGCCGCGCCAGAGTACCATTCTCATCCCCGGATGACGCGATACAGATTGGTTCGCCATAGCCGAAAGCCCCAAGACCGGTATGGAGGTCAATTGCCGCAATATGGCTATGCCCGGCAAGGTGATCCCGAATGATCTGATGCCAGGTCCGGTTGGACCATGCTGGCCCCTGCCCGCCATAGAAAATACCGTCCGCATGGTGCCACTGGCCGCCGGTTACCGCCGCGGCCAGCTTGTCCATACCATGACGGCCAACATAGTCGGCAATAGCGATGTCGGCCTGTTGCCGATCATCCCATTTTGGCGGGGCCAGAAATTCATGCAGATTATCGTAATCCTCATTTCTTTGCGGGGGCTTGGTAAAATCAATGAAATTACGGTTCAGGTCAATATTATCCTCATTCACCCGCCGGTTATGGGCAAAACCATAGGGGTTCAGCGCATGCACCAGATAAATCGACAGTGACTCGCGGGCGGCGTCAAATATCCGCTGTTGCAGCAGGCCGGTCTGAATAGCGGAACCGCAATAGCCCTCAATGCCGTGGGTGCCGGAACAAATCACCAGCGCCGGGCCGTTGTTCCCGCTGCCAAGAGAGGCAACATCCGTCGCCAACTGTTCACCGGCAGGCCCGGTGCCAACGGGATTGACATAGGGAACAACCGTCGCCCCGGCATCCCGGGCAGCCGCAAGAAAAGCCTGACGGGACTGAGAGTAATCTGCGGAAAACAGCGTGCTGATAGTCATTATATTTCAGTCCGAATGACGTTAAACCCCTGAAATCAGAGGGCCTCTGAAATCAGAAGGTCTCTGAAAAAACCGCTTCAGGTAATCAACTATTATCCCTGATCCAGCTTTCCAGATTTGATTTGGAGCAGCTGCCGACTTTCATCGCCGCGACTTCGCCGCCTTTGATCAGCAGCATGGTCGGAATACTACGCACCCCGTAACGGGTCGGCGATTCCGGATTTTCGTCAATATTTACCTTGGCAATGGTAAGATTATCGCCCATCTCGTCCGAAATCTGTTCCAGAACCGGTCCCAGCTGCTTGCAGGGGCCGCACCATTCCGCCCAGAAATCAACCAGTACCGGCGTGGCGGAATTTAATATCTTTTGCTGAAATTCACTATCTGTGACTGAAATTATACTCATTTTTCAAATCCTGTTAATATCACATCCTGTGGTCAAATGTAGGAAGTCACCGGCAACACGTCAAGGGAAAGACGCGCACAAGCGGCCTTTTCAGAAATTTATCTCGTCCAGAATAGCCGCTGGCAATTCCATCAGCCGGGCGACGTCGGTCCATAACAACAGGCATTTAATCACTTTATCCGGATAGACATCTGATAACAGCGCCTTGTAAGCCGCCATCTGACGGATATATAATCGCGATACATTCCGCACCTCGTCCGGTGGCGGCCGATTGGTCTTGT
>JAADGA010000137.1 GCA_013152615.1 Alphaproteobacteria bacterium | reverse complement strand
CGACCATAGGATTGTCTGGCGAGAACCAAGGTTGCCTGAGTTGATTTCAGGGTCTCGGCGGCTGCTTGAATTGCTTGCGGGCGCCCACCCTTTTTTAAATTCATCAGCCGTGCTTCTGCGGCGGCACGGGCCGCAACCGCCTCGTCCAGCCGGGCGCGGGCCAGACGGCTATCGACGACAAATAATATTTTCCCGGCCTGAACCCGATCGCCCTCGGCAACCGTTACCCGCACCAGAACACCGGAGGTGCGCGGCGCAAGAACCAGCTTATAACCCTCGACATAGCCCTGCAACGACCGTTTTGTCTGCTCAGAGCCACAGGATGCCAGCAACAATATGAGCGACAGGCTGAATAAAATTCGCATGGTTAATCCTCCGATTGCGAGCGGGCCCCATCAAGGAACAAACCAAGATGTGACAATATCAGTTTTTCCGGCGAAATGGCGACATCGTCAGGCCGGGCAAACACCCCGTTCCAGATAATTTGCAACACCATGACCCCCATGAGGGAGCGCGCGGCGAGTTGCGCATCAAGCGGCCTGAATTCACCGGAATCGATACCGCATGATATGACTTTCGCAACGGCATTTATCGCGGTTTCAATTACTTCATGCCGGTAGAATTCAACCAGATCCGGAAAGTTTCCCGCTTCGGCGATAACCAGCAGCGGGATTGAAACGGTTTTGGGATCGGCAAGCCTGCCCGCGGCCAACAGCAGCATGGCCCGCAGAATATCCGCCGCCTTGCCGTCGTCCGGGCCTGATAACGAAATTGTCATAACGCGGGCAATATTTTTCAAGCTGTCGGCAACCGGCTTGACCGAGCGGCGTACCAGTGCCTTGAGCATGTCTTCCTTGCTGTCGAAATACAGGTAAACCGTGCCTTTGGACAGGCCGGCATGGCGGGCGATATCCTCTATCCGGGCGCGGGTAAAGCCGCGCGCCCTGAATTCGGTCAGGGCACCATCCAGGATGTCATCCGGACGCTTTTCAGGGGCACGCCGCCACCGCCGGTTATGATCACGCTTAAGGCTCATTTCTTATCCGTTTTATCAATTATTCTCTTAGGGTCAGGACCTATTATACCCTTTGCCATTTTACCAATTTTTTCCTTGGCTATTTTCTCAATTTTTCCTAAATTCAGGACAGTGTTATCCTGATTAATTGTCACCTTGCTAATTAATAAATAACCGGTCATTTATTAATTAGCAAGCAGAATTTTACTTTTTTGCTCTGAGGGTGATTATCTCATATGTTTTCTCTGGCGATAACTGAGCGCCTCGGAGACATGCATTCTGGTGATTTCTGCACTGCCTTCAAGGTCGGCAAGGGTGCGTGCCACCCTGAGAATCCGGTGATAGCCGCGAGCGGTGAGATGCATGACATCAATCGCCTGTGACAGGATATCCCTGCCGACCTTGTCAAGAATTGCCACCGCCTCCAGTGCCTCGCCATCGACATCCGCGTTGCAGCGCACCCGGCCTTCAAGGCCCATCGCCCGATAGCGGTCGGTTTGAATCTGGCGCGCGGCCATCACCCGGGCCAGCACCTCCCGACTGCTTTCAGTGGCCCGGGGCAGAGTCAAATCCTGGGCACTGACCGCTGGCACCTCAATATGAATATCAAACCGGTCCATCATCGGGCCGGATATTTTTGACTGGTAATCAATCGCGCATCCCGGCGCCCGTGAGCACGCCTGTGCCGGGTCATCAAGATAACCGCAGCGGCAGGGATTCATCGCCGCCACCAGTTGAAACCGTGCCGGATAGGTGACATGACGATTGGCCCGGGCGACCACCGCTTCGCCGCTTTCCAGTGGTTGGCGCAGGCTGTCCAGCGCCGAGCGTTGAAATTCCGGCAATTCGTCGAGGAACAACACCCCGCGATGCGCCAGCGAAATCTCGCCCGGCCGGGCCTTCAGCCCGCCACCGACCAGTGACGCCATCGACGCCGAATGATGGGGATTGCGAAATGGCCGGTTACGGGTAATCCGGCCCCCGGTCAGCAAACCGGAAACAGAGGCTATCATGCTGACTTCCAGAATTTCTTCTGCGGTCATCGGCGGTAATATCCCGGGCAGACGCGCCGCCAGCATTGACTTGCCCGACCCCGGCGGGCCAACCATACACAGGTTATGGCCGCCTGCCGCGACAATCTCCAGCGCCCGCTTGGCGGTTTCCTGGCCCTTGATATCCTGAAAATCGGGCAGGCAATCCTCTTCCCCGGCAAGGGCGGCAAGCGGCGGATTGAGCAACTGGCTGCCCTTGAGGTGATTAATCAGACCGAGAAGATTTTGCGCCGCAACAATTTCCACGTCCCCCGCCCAGGCCGCCTCACCGCCGGACGCCGCCGCACAGATCAGACCGCAGTCAAGCTCCACCGCCTTCAGCGCTGCGGGCAGCACCCCGGGAACCGCCTGAATTCCCCCGTCAAGCCCAAGCTCTCCCAAAACGATATAGGAGGCAACGCTGTCACTGACCACCGCCTTCATCGCCACCAAAACCCCGAGCGCAATCGCAAGGTCATAATGACTGCCCTCCTTGGGCAGGTCAGCCGGGGCCAGATTGACGGTAATCCTTTTCGGTGGCAGCGCCAGACCGATCGCCAGCAGTGCCGCCCGCACCCGTTCGCGCGATTCCGCCACCGCCTTGTCCGGCAGGCCAACGATAGTAAAGGACGGCAAACCGGATGCGACCTGAACCTGAACATCAACCGAACGGGCCTCAATGCCGACAAAAGCCACCGTTCCGATATGTGCAACCATGCCCCTCCCCTCTATTTTCTTAAAACCCGGTTGATTTTCTTATCCTGATATATCTTCCGCAGTGAAACCGGTATCGTCATTTTATAATAGGCCCGCCCTAAAAAGGAAGTTATTATTTGATAAAGTGTTTTACCGGCGGCCCAGCCTGCCAACAGAAACCTTCTTGAAAGCGCGAATTTGAGTATCCCGTAACCTAGCTGGAGCCCGGTCAGATTACGATAAAAAACTGCGGCCACTATTCTGGTTGCCCTTAAGTCTTTCCGGATCGGCTGAATATAGTCATTATACAGTTCGCCCGCCGTTTTAGCGCTAAATTCCTGATCAATGATCGCCCGGGCCGCCATCTGCCCGGATTTGAGGGCATTATGGATGCCCTCGCCCAATAATGGTTCCGTCATTCCCGCCGCATCCCCGACCAGAAAGAAATTGGCATGGGTCGCCTTATAATTCGCCCCGCCCAGAGCAATGGGATACCCGGTTATGTTTTTCAGATTATCGCTGCCAAGTCGCTTTTTGCTGTAGCCGCGCAACGCCGCCTTGCTGAGTTTGACCCCGGCCTTGCCACTATAGAGGCCAACATTGGCGTGATCCCCCTTGGGAAATACCCAGCCATAACCGAATTTGACAATATCAAAGTCAAAACCGGGGGTGGGCACCGCGGCAATATCATCATAGGAAAGTAAGCCCTCAAGCGCGAATCCCCGACGGAATTGCGGGAATACCTGCGCAATTTTCCGGGTTTTACTGTGGACACCATCGGCACCGATCAAATAGCCCGATGAAAGGGTCCGCCTGTCCCCATCCTCCCGTATCACCGTCAGAGAGCTGAATATATTCCGTCTGCTATCAAAGCTGATATCGACGATGTCCTTTATCCGGAGGAAATTCACCCCCTGTTCGATCGCCTTGTCAAACAGAAATTTGTCGAAATTCTTCCGTTGGCTAAAGGCACACATCACCCCCGGGGTTTTGGCAATAATTTCCTGCTGATAGCGCAGTCCCAGCCGCATTTCATCCGAGATATATTCAAAGATACCGGATATATCATAGGGCAGGAGGTCAATCGCCTTGGGGGTAATGCCGCCGGCACAGGGTTTGTCTCCGGGGAAAGTTTTTTTGTCCAGCAACAGAACCGAATAGCCGTTTTTACATAATTCATAAGCGGCTATCGCCCCGGATGGTCCCGCGCCCACGATCATGACATCATAGTTCAAAATAGCATCCTTACCCTGTTGCCCTAAATATATTATGGATATATTATGGATATATTATAGGGTAATGGCCCGGTTTAATAAAGCCAGCCGAAGCCGGGATTCGCTTAAAATTATGATAACAGGAATTTGACCTGGAAAAGACCGCAGCAAGAGCGGCCACCACCAGTGCTTTCCCTTTACGGCAGCTTCCGCGAAAATTCTCAAATTACGGACTGTCAAGGTGTGTTAGATATTACACCAGATCAAGCCAGACCAGGCCAGATCAGAGAGTTTTTATATCCGGATTATTCGAATTTTATCCGGATTGTGAATAAAATATTCCATTCTCCATAGCGATCAGGGGCGCTCCCTTGTTTTGGGCAAATAACATGGTCATCATCGCCATTTGCAAAAATATATATTTATGTGGAGCTTCAATGAGAACATTATCAGTATCGGTATCACTGGCCCTGTATATCATAGTCCTGTCCTTGCTGGTCATTGTCAGTATCAGTCATAATTTTTTTAATAACTGGGCCGGATTTCTTTCGATTAGCGGGATTCCGGTGCTGATTATCATGTCTGATCTGTGGAAAGGGGAAGTGCCATTGGTATCAGGCCAGAAATCCAGAGCATGGCATATATCCATTCTGGCGCTAATACTGTTTTCTGTGGGATATCTGGTTTATAAATATGCGATTTTCATGTTCGGGAATAATGTGACGCCGCCGACGGTCGTTGCCATGATGTTCGTCATTTTTACGGTAGTCGTGGCTATTTGGGTGCTGCTGGTATTTCAGGGATGGCCGTTAACCCGGCATATTAGCCATCCCGTGATTCTGGCGGTCTCATTGTTATTGCTGATTTATCTGGTGAGTACAGCCCTTTATCCGTTGTTGTTTGATTTTACGGGCTTTGGCGGACTGAGTGCCAAAACCTATAATCGGCTGCCGAGCGGTATTTTCGAGCCGTGGTACATAATTGTTACCATGATCACCACTCTTGCGGTAATTTTTGCCC
>JAADGA010000136.1 GCA_013152615.1 Alphaproteobacteria bacterium | reverse complement strand
TACCGTATTTCTCGCCGCGAGCCTCACCTATAACCGCCATGACCGAATTCTTGATATGGGCGCGGGGACCGGTGGCATTCTGAGCTGTCTCCTCGCCCGGACAGAACCGAAAATCCCGCCAAAAAACAATATTGAAAATAATATAGAAAATATATTCCACGGCATTGAGGTCCAGCCGGAACTGCTGGCGCTTGCCCGCCGCAATGCCCGCGAGAATGGCTTTATCGCCCGGATTGAATATTTCGCCGGGGATATTGCCAATCCGCCGCCGGAGTGTGATCCCAACAGCTATCATCATGTTGTCTCCAACCCGCCGTATCTGAAGAAAGACGGGGCCACCGCCTCGCCCTATGCCACCAAGGCCCGCGCCCATATGGCCCGTCACATCGAACTTGGTGACTGGGTCAGGTTATGCCTTCGCATGCTCAAACCGCTCGGTTATCTCACTCTGGTCCAGCGGGCCGACCGGATGGATGACATCATTGCCGCGCTCCACGGCAAAGCTGGCGATATCATCGTCTTTCCGCTATGGTCAACCGCGGACAAGGAAGCAAGACGGATCATTATTCAGGCAAGAAAGGGGGCCAAGGGAAATATTGTCTTGAAACCCGGCCTGATTATACATACATCAGAGGGAGGATTCACCCCCAAGGCAGAGGCAATCCTGCGTCACGGGGCGGCCCTTGATATAACCCAATGAAAAAATAACGGTAAAGATATAAACCCATGCTGAGAAAAATACGTGAATTACTGGCCAATATCCCGCTGCCCTTCCTGCAAAATCCGGCCGCTGTGGTTGCAATATTGCCGCTGGCTGGCATCATCGGTACCGGCAGCCGGTTTTCACCGGCACTTAATCTGGCCGCGCTTGAGGACAGGATTGACCGCGCCTTTGATGTTTATAATTTAAAGGCGGTGGCGCTGGCGATCAATTCCCCCGGTGGCTCCCCGGTACAGAGCGAACTGATCATGCGCCGTATTCGCGACATTGCCCATGAAAAGAAAATTCCGGTTTATGCCTTTGCCGAGGATGTCGCGGCCTCCGGCGGCTATCTGATTTCACTGGCTGCGGACGAAATTTACGCCCATGAAGCCTCTATTGTTGGCAGTATCGGCGTGATTTCTGCCGGTTTCGGCTTTAACCGCGCCATTGACAAGCTGGGCGTTGACCGCCGGGTCTATACCGCCGGTGACAACAAATCGATCCTCGACCCGTTCCAGCCGGAAAAAGACAAGGACATCAAACTGCTGAAGGAATTGCAGAAGGAAATCCATGAATTCTTCAAGACGCTGGTGAAAGAACGGCGCGGTGACCGGCTCAAGGGGGTGCAGAAGATCCTGTTTTCCGGTCAGTTCTGGGCCGGGAAAGAAGCGGTGAAACTTGGCCTTATTGACGGCATCGGCGACCTTCACGGCGTGATGCGGCAAAAGTTTGGGCGCAAGGTTAAATTCAAACGCATCAAGGAAGAAAAAGGCCTGATCAAAGGCCTGCTCGGCGTCAGCGCCCACCGGCCCGGCATCAGCGATGAAATTCTCGCCACCCTCGAAAGCCGCGCCCTGTGGAACCGTTTCGGCCTGTAAGGAAAGACGTAAATGGATAGCAGAAACAGCACCGCCTTCCAGGCGCTTATCCTGAAACTTCAGGCCTATTGGGCGGAACAGGGCTGTATCATCCTCCAGCCCTATGATCTGGAAATGGGCGCGGGGACTTTTCAGGCGGCAACGACATTACGCGCCCTTGGGCGGAAACCGTGGCAGGCGGCCTACGTCCAGCCATGCCGGCGACCGACCGATGGCCGCTACGGCGAAAACCCCAACCGTTTGCAGCAATATTACCAGTTTCAGGTGGTACTCAAACCGTCACCGGATAATATTCAGCAGCTCTATCTCGACAGTCTCGGCGTTCTCGGCATCAATGCGCTTGACCATGATATCCGCTTTGTCGAGGATGATTGGGAAAGCCCGACCCTTGGCGCATGGGGTCTTGGCTGGGAAGTATGGTGTGACGGTATGGAGGTCAGCCAGTTCACCTATTTTCAGCAGGTCGGCGGCTTTGACTGCCGCCCGGTGATGGGCGAACTGACCTACGGCCTTGAGCGACTGGCGATGTATATTCAGGGGGTCGATAATGTCTATGACCTCGACTGGAACGGCAGGGGGGTCACTTACGGCGATGTCTTTTTGCAGAATGAAAAGCAATTTTCCGCCTATAATTTTGAACTGGCCAATGTCGAACACCTGTTCCGCCATTTCACCGATGCCGAGCAGGAATGTCAGGATATTCTGACACAGGGTCAAAAAGATAAAAAATATTACCCCCTGCCCGCTTACGATCACTGTATCAAGGCGTCGCATATTTTTAACCTGCTGGATGCGCGCGGCGTGATCAGCGTCACCGAACGCGCCGCCTATATCGGCCGGGTGCGCGCATTGGCAAAAGCCTGTTGCGCGGCTTATCTGAAATCCATTGGGGAGACAGAATAATGGCGGAGCTGCTGTTAGAACTTTTTTCCGAGGAAATCCCGGCACGAATGCAGGCCAAAGCGGCGCAAGACCTGAAACGGCTGGTGACAGCTAAATTGCGCGATGCGGGTCTGAATTTTGATCAGGCCGACAGCTACGTGACCCCGCGCCGTCTGTGCCTGCATATTGCGGGGCTTGACAGCGAGCAGCCGGATATTCGTGAGGAACGGCGCGGCCCGCGCGCCGATGCCCCGGACCGTGCCGTCGACGGCTTCGTGCGCGGTGCCGGTGTCAGCCGGGACCAGCTTGAAATCCGTGACGGAAAGAAAGGCCGTTTTTTCTACGCCGTGATTGAGCAGAAGGGCCGCAAGACAGCGGATGTGCTGACGGAAGTGCTGCCGGAGATTATCAAAAACTTCCCATGGCCGAAATCGCAGCGCTGGGGGGCGAAATCGCTGCGCTGGGTGCGGCCTCTGCACAGTATATTATGCCTGATGGACGGTGCTGTCGTGCGTTTTGATCTGGGTGACGGCCTGCACTCCGGCACTCACACCCGGGGCCATCGCTTCCTCGCCCCGGACGCTTTTAACGTCACCTCATTCGCCGATTATCAGGCCAGACTCAACACGGCTTATGTTATTTTAGACCCGGCAGAACGGAAGGCGTTAATTTATGCCGGGGCGACAACGCTCGCGAAAGATACCGGGCTAACCCTGCTCGAAGACGATGGTCTGCTGGATGAAGTCGCAGGTCTTGTGGAATATCCGGTGGTGCTGCTGGGTGAATTTGACCGGGCGTTCCTTGACGTGCCGCCGGAAGCGCTGACCAGCGCCATGAAAAAACACCAGAAATATTTCTCGCTTACGGACGGCGATGGCAATCTCGCCAACAAATTCATCTTCGTCGCCAATATGAAAACCAACGATCACGGTGCCAAAATCATCGACGGCAACGAACGCGTCCTGCGCGCCCGCCTCGCCGACACCAAATTCTTCTGGGATCAGGATTTGAAGATCACGCTCGAAGACCGCCTGCCAGCACTTAACAAAATTGTCTTTCATGCCAAACTGGGCACGGTTGGGGAACAGGTCCAGCGTCTCGTCGAATTATCCGGCTATATCGCGGAAAAGATCGGCGCGGACACAGAACAAGCCGCGCGTGCTGCCAAACTGTGCAAGGCTGACTTAGTCTCCGGTATGGTCGGGGAGTTCGCCGACCTTCAAGGTCTAATGGGAAAATATTATGCGAAAGCGCAAATTAAGCCTGAGTCAGATGTAGTTGCCAACGCCATCGCCGAGCATTATTCCCCCAGAGGTCCAAATGATATATGCCCGTCTGATCCGGTAAGTGTTGCGGTTGCTCTAGCGGATAAGCTGGATACGCTGGTTGGTTTCTTCGGGATAGATGAAAAGCCGACCGGCTCCAAAGACCCCTTTGCCCTGCGCCGGGCAGCCTTGGGCATTATTCGCCTAATCCTCGAAAACAAACTTCGTTTGCCTCTATTGCCATTAATTGAGCATGCCAGAAACCCCTATCCATCAAAATCTGATGATCGTCTGGTGAAAGGACCTACAAGGGCCGATACAGACATAAAGGGTTTAGAGATTGTAGCTACTCATCCATTTGCACTGCTCAATGAAATTCAAGCAGATCTCATGGTTTTCTTTGCCGACCGTCTTAAAGTCCACCTGAAGGAACAGGGAGTACGGCATGATTTGATTGCTGCGGTGTTTGCCCTTGGCGGCGAGGATGATCTGGTGCGCCTGCTTGCTCGGGTCGAGGCGTTGCAGACTTTTCTCGGTACTGATGAAGGCGCGAACCTGCTCGCCGGCTATAAACGTGCCGCCAATATCCTCAAAGCCGAAGAGAAGAAAGACGGTCCGGTCACGGGCGATGCTACCGCCGGAACCCTGCCGGAAGAACAAGAATTATTTAAGCTGTTGCAGCAGATTTCCCCCGAAATAGAACAAGCGGTTAAAGATGAAAAATTCGGGGAAGCGATGGCTTTTCTCGCTACACTTCGACCATATATTGACGCCTTTTTCGACAAGGTTACCGTTAATTGTGACGATGAAACCGAGCGCCAGAACCGCTTGCGGTTGCTGGCCCGGATACGCCATACCATGAACCAGGTGGCGGATTTTTCCAAAATAGAGGGTTAAGATCATGACAAAATGGGTCTATAGATTTGGCGACGGCAGCGCAGAGGGCGAGGCCGCGATGAAAAACCTGCTCGGCGGCAAGGGGGCAAACCTTGCGGAAATGTCGAATATCGGCCTGCCGGTGCCGCCGGGTTTTACCCTCACAACCCAGGTCTGTAGCCATTATTACGCCCATGAAAACAGCTATCCGGCTGACTTGAAGGATAGTGTCGCCGCCGCCCTGACCGAGGTTGAAAAGACGGTCGGGGCGCGTTTTGGTGACGCCGACAACCCGCTGCTGGTATCGGTCCGCTCAGGTGCCAGAGTCAGCATGCCCGGAATGATTGATACGGTGCTTAACCTCGGCCTCAATGATGTCACGGTGGAGGG
>JAADGA010000135.1 GCA_013152615.1 Alphaproteobacteria bacterium | reverse complement strand
ATAAAGAGGGGGAGGGGCCAATCTTTCTGTTTTATCGACCCTGATTACGCCAGTTGTTAATGGTATCGACAATAAAATCATCATCCTCAATTTCCTTTTGCCAGTCCTCGGAATATAGCGGATTTCCGCCGGATGGCCGCTGATGCTGATCGAGCTTGTCGAGCATAACCCGCACCGGTGCCCGTACCCCTTCGCCGACGACAAGAGCTTCGCGGTTTTGCAGTGACGACAGTGCCGCGAGCGTTCCCTTGCTGCTTTCCGGCATTATATGCTCAACAAAGCGCTGATCACGTTCATTATTCATCCGCATCGCAAAAATCGTCCCGCATTGTGACAGCGCTGATTCGGAAATATCTGCTGGCCGTTGTGACACCAGACCAAGGGACACCCCGTATTTCCGGCCCTCCTTGGCGATGCGCTCAATGGCTTTGCGCGAGGAACCAAAAATGGTGTTTTCAGACGTCGGGATATAGCGGTGGGCCTCCTCACAGACCAGCAGGATTGGTCTGGCACTCTCTCCCCGGCTCCAGACCGCAAAATCAAACACCAGTCGGCTGATCATCGATACCACAACATTGACAATTTCAGACGGCACCCCGGACAGATCAATGGTTGATACCGGTTTGTCATTAACCGGAAAACGTAACAGGTTTTTGATAACATCCTTGAGATTATCATGGGCGAGCATGCCGGAGAACATGAAAGAAAAGCGGACATCCCGTCTTAATTCCTCAACCTTTGCCTTGAGCCTCATGAACGGCGTCAGCCGCTCCGGATTATCGAGCTTGCCCATACTTGTTTCCAGATATTCCAGCAGAAAGGAGAGCTTATAGGGAATCGGCGAATTTACCGTAATTTTTTCTGACTGCAGGCTGGTTGCCGCATCAACCCGCGACGCATAGATACAGCGCCGCAGAATATCAATTTCGACCTCACGCTCAACCGAACGGCGGCGGCCAATGAACATTTCGACATGTTCTTCAAAATTCATCATCCAGTAAGGCAGGCGGAGGTTGCTGATGTCAAAATGCTCACCCCGGTCTTTGAAAGCGGATCTATATTCATTATGGGGATCAAGAATAATAACATGACCCTTGGGCATTCTATCAACAATACGGTGGATCAGCAGGGCGACGGTACAGGATTTACCGGTGCCGGTGCTGCCGAGTACCGCAAAATGCTTACCCAGCATGTCATCGGTCTTGATTGAGGCCGGAATGACATGCTGCGGGAATATTGTACCGATATGAAAATGATTACTGTCATTCACCCCGAAAATTGCATCGAGGTCATCATAGGAAACTTCATAAACCAGTTGTCCGGGAATCGGGAAATCGGTAATACCCCGATCGAATCTTGTGCCGGTGGGGGAATAAGGCGCACGAACCCCCTGCCCGAGATAATCAAGATGCATAAAAACATGTTCCACCGGTCCGGTGCCGTCCCCCCGCCGGATAATTTCCTGAACAGTGGCAAAAACGAATCCTTTGTTGACCCGGATTTTAACAATGGCCCCGATCTGCCCCCCCGGCAGCCGGGTACCGTCTTCATCAGCATCCTGTGTTTGATCAAGGCTGGCTATGGCACATAACACCACCCCGTTACGACCGGTGACTTCGGTCATAAAACCAATCTCCCGCGGGGTTTCTGCTCCTGACGGATTCCTATTGTCTTCCAGGTTATTTTTCATGTTATTTTTTATGTCATTATTCTTTGGGTTTTTGCGCCATGACAATTTTCAATATTGTGTTTTTTGCGGAGATACGCTATCATATCGACAGTATACAGGGGTCTCCTTTATGGAGTGTAAAGAATGGCTATAATTTTCAGTGACTTGATATAGGATTTCGGACAGAAAGTGTGATTTATATATTATTGCTTTCTTTGGTATTGACATTCACCGCAATCACCTATAATTTCCGCCAGAACTTTTAGTTACCTGCTGTTACAGATTTAGTTTATTTGACGAGAAAAACCATGAAAGTCGTTAATTCTTTAAAATCATTAAAAAATCGGCATCGCGATTGCCGGATTATCCGTCGTCGTGGACGAACATATGTGATTAATAAAACCAACCGGCGTTTTAAAGCCCGTCAGGGTTAGTTAATCACTAAAAAATTCTCTGTCGGCCTTGCGTCGACAGTTAATAGGAGACCGTGCCTCCCCCCCAAGGGCACGGTCTTCTTCATTCTAACGCCCGCCGCCCGCGAGTCCATAACTTCAGCGTGTAACGTCGGCACCCGTAAATCCAGCGCCCGTAACATCAGCACCTATAACGTTAACGCCCGTAATGTCTCAGCGCAAGGCCGCCTCGATATTACCGCCATCCACGGTCATTACATGGGCTGTGGTCCGCTTGCTGAGTGCCAGCGCGACAAAAGCGTCCGCCACATGGCAGGCCTTTACTTCCCGCTGTAACAGATTTCCCGCCATATAGGCCGCTTCGCTAAGCCCGCGTGCCTCGGATCGCTGATGAATAAAATCATCATTCAAAAGGCCTGACCGAATGCGGTCGGCATTGATACCGTTGACCCGAATGCCCTGTGCGCCCAGTTCCAGCGCCAGTTGACGCAGCAGAAAAAATGTTGCGGCTTTTGGAATACCATAAGCGCCGAACCCCCGGCCCGGATTTACCGCCTGTTTGGAAACATTGAACAGGATCTGGCCACCGCGGCCCTGCGCCTCAAATACGGCGGTGGCGGCTTTGGCAAAGGCCTGATGCGCGAAAAAAAAAAGTTAAGCTCGAAACTGCGCCGCAGCACGGCATCATCCACTGTCGCCATATTTCCGGTCCATGCGGCCCCGGCGTTGGATATGAGAATATCAAGCCCGCCAAAGCGGTTCACACATTCTGCCACTGCATTTTCCGCCGCGCCCGCTGCTGTTATATCAAGAGCAACCCCGCCATGCCCGGCACCAAGCCCGGAGCGGGTCTGTTCAAGCACCGGCTGATCACGATCAACAAGGAAAATATTAGCCCCCATAGCGGCAAAGGCGTTGGCCGTCGCGCGGCCGATCGCCCCGGCCCCGCCGGTAATCAGCACCACCCGCCCGGTGAGCGCCGGTGGCGTTTTACGGCCAAGCTTGGCCTGCTCCAGCGACCAGTATTCCATCTCGAACAGCGCCGCTTCACCGAGCGGCCGGAAGCCGCCACTGGCTTCCCCCATGGTCATAACCGCCAGCGTCTGCTGCCCGAGATCAGCGGCAATGGCGGCCGCTTTCGCATCCGCACCGATGCCAACAATGCCCAGCCCCGCTATCCAGACAAGACCGGGGGTCGGGGTGATCATGGTCTTTGCCGCCGCGGAGCGGTCCCTGTTGCGGTCAAAATAAGCTTTATAATCCGCGACAAAATCATCAACAGCCCCGGCAATGGCATCATCCCCCCCCGCAAGAATATCTTTGGTCAGATGCAGGGGAAAGCGTTTGGTCCTGATCACATGATCCGGGGTGGCAACGCCGCGCTGCGCCAGCGCCGTTATATCCGGGCGGGCCAGAAAGCCGGTAATGGCATCGCCGGTGCGCAAATCCATTACCGGCATGGCAACGTCCCTGTCGGCACTGTGGGCCGCGCTGGCGGCACCGATTTTACCCCGAAGCAGCGGCAGGATATCCGCTGCTGCTGATATGGCGGGTCTGGTCAGGGCCGCCGAGGCAAGAGTATCCCTGAGCCAGCTTTCGACCCTATTGCTATGCTCGATAATTTTTTCGTAGGACGCTTTGGCGCTATCACCGAAAGCAAAATGGCCATGATGAACCAGCAGCAGGCCTTCGACAGCCGGATTTTTATCATAAATATCTGCGGCCAGCTTTGCCAGATCGAATCCGGGCATGATATAGGGAACGAACGCCATCCTGTCGCCAAAGATTTCATGCATTGCCGCCTCGGCATCCGGCAGGTTGGCCAGTGCGAGAAATGCCGTCGAATGGGT
Organism: Alphaproteobacteria bacterium; assembly: GCA_013152615.1. Taxonomy (GTDB): domain Bacteria; phylum Pseudomonadota; class Alphaproteobacteria; order Sphingomonadales; family Emcibacteraceae; genus Paremcibacter. The sequence goes on along the minus strand of JAADGA010000135.1, from coordinate 3,818 downwards.
GTGGTCAACATAAGTATGGGGCAGAAAGGCATGGAGCAAAGTTTCTATCGACGGATTGGATGACGTCGAATCGAGCAGGTTACAGCGTTGGATATTAACCATATCCTCATCACTCAGCCGGTCAAGGCTGCGCAACTGCAGTAGCGGGTCAAGCCGTACCCCCGGCAGGCCCGCGGCATCAATTATATCCAGAGCCCAGCCACTGCCCTTGACATGCAATACCTTAATATCATTACCGAAAATATCTTTCCGGGTCAGCTTGACCGAGGTATTGCCGCCGCCATGCATCACCAGATCAGGGTCCTGACCGATCAGGCGGGAACTATAAACCCGCAGCGCCAGCTCCCGGTCCGCCGGATTGTCTCCCGCCGCAGCCCTGAATTCCTCCGCATCACTATCCGACCATCTGTTGCTAATCATAATTTATCTTTCTGTTATTACCCGTTCCGGGAAAAGGCCTGCCAGACCTTCCGGGGACGCCGCACACACCCCTCTTTCGGTGATCAGGCCCGTTATCAGCCGGGCCGGTGTTATATCAAAGGCCGGATTGGCGGCGCGGCACCCCTCAGGACATATTTGCACCCGGGCCAGCGAACCATCATCGCGCTTGCCCCACACTCCGGTTACTTCTGCCTCATCTCTGTGCTCAATCGGGATTTCCCTGATGCCGTCACCAAGGGTCCAGTCAATAGTCGGCGATGGCAGGGCAACATAAAAAGGAATATTATTATCCTTTGCCGCCAGTGCCTTGAGGTAGGTGCCGATTTTATTGCACACATCCCCCTGTGCCGTTGTCCGGTCGGTGCCGACAATAACCATATCAACTTCCCCCTGCTGCATCAGATGGCCACCGGCATTGTCAACGATCAGTTGATGGGGTATCCGCTGCTCAGCCATTTCCCAGGCGGTCAACTGCGCACCCTGATTGCGTGGCCGGGTTTCATCAACCCAGATATGAAGCGGAATTCCCGCCGCCTGTGCGTGATATATCGGCGATGTCGCAGTGCCCCAATCCACCGTTGCCAACCAGCCGGCATTGCAATGGGTAAGAATTCTTGTCGGCTCACCGCGCTTTTTCCCCGCAGCAATTTTCCGGATAATTTCAAGGCCGTGGCAGCCAATAAGCCGGTTACACTCGACATCCTGATCACAGATTTCCGCCGCCCGCTGAAACGCCGCCGCCGCCCGCCCGGCTTCCGGCACGGGGCGCAGCAGGGTTTTCATCTCATCCAGCGCCCAGCGCAAATTAATGGCTGTTGGCCGGGTCTGATGCAGGATTTTCCAGGTCTCATCGAGTGAACGATCAGACGGATCATGGGCCATCTGAACCGCGATGCCATAAGCCGCCGTCGCCCCGATCAACGGTGCCCCGCGCACCCACATATCCCGGATAGCCGTGGCGAACACCGCGCGCCGGTCAAGCTCAACAATACGGAATTCATGGGGCAACCAGCGCTGGTCAATAATTTTGACCGTCATGGTGTCATCATCAAACCAGATTGAGCGACAGGATTTCCCGCCCACTTTCATCTCAGACTATTCCTTGTGATAATTCTTGATACGGGCAATTCTCAGAACATTGGTTTTGCCCGGGGAGCCAAACGGCATCCCGGCGGTAATGATAATCCGGTCATTTTTGACCGCGAACTTGTATTTGATACATATCTGGCAGGCCTTGTCGATCATATCCTGAAAATTGGTGGCATCCTTGGTATGAACACAGTTCAGGCCCCAGACCAGACTTAATCTACGAGCGGTATTCTGATTGGGGGTCAACACCAGCAGCGGGGTTCTTGGCCGCTCGCGTGCCGCCCTGAGCGCGGTGGAGCCGGAGGAGGTATAGGTCACAATTACGGCCGCATCCAATGTCTTTGCCACCTGTTTTGCCGCCGCACTCAGCGCATCGGCAGTGGTCGGTTCAGGATGACTTTCGACCTTGCTCTGGGCCTTGCGGTAGCTTGGTTCCTGTTCCACCCTTCTGGCAATACGGTCCATATAACTTACCGCCTCGACCGGGTAATCCCCCGCCGCCGATTCAGCCGACAGCATGATAGCGTCGGTGCCATCAAATACCGCATTGGCAACATCCGATACCTCGGCCCGGGTTGGTACCGGACTGGTGATCATGCTTTCGAGCATCTGGGTCGCCACCACCACCGGCTTGCCAGCCCGACGGGCATGACGGATAATTTTTTTCTGTTGTGCCGGCACCTCTTCCATCGGCAGTTCAACCCCCATATCGCCGCGTGCCACCATGACCGCATCGGACAGCGCGATAATCTCGTCAAGGGCATAAAGCGCCGCCGGTTTTTCGAGCTTGGCCATCACCGCCGCACTGTCACCAATAATATCCCGGGCTTCCTGCACATCTTCGGGGCGCTGGACAAAGGACAGCCCCACCCAGTCAACCCCGAGGTCGAGCACAAAATCGAGGTCTTTCTTATCCTTTTCCGTCAGCGCCGCCAGTGGCAGAATAGCGTTGGGGACATTGACCCCCTTGCGGTTGGAAATAACCCCGCCAACCGTTACTCTGGTGGTGATTTTATCATCGCTGACCTCAATAATTTCAAGCCTGATCTTGCCGTCATCAAGCAACAGATCAGTGCCCTTTTCGACCGCCTGATAAATTTCCGGATGCGGCAGACACACCCGGTTCCGGTCGCCCGGGGTATCATCCATATCAAGGACGAAGCCCTGCCCCCTGGCAAGAGTTACCTTGTCGCCGTCAAACTTGCCAACCCGTAATTTCGGCCCCTGAAGATCTGCCAGAATGCCGATGGTCCGTCCGGTGGCATTTTCCACTTCCCGGATAGCGGCATAGATCTGGCCGATACTGCTGTGGCTGCCGTGGCTCATATTGAGTCGGAAGACATCCGCGCCGGCATCTGATAGTTTTTTGATGGTGGCCGCGTCCGAGCTGGACGGCCCCAGAGTAGCAATAATCCGGGTGCAACGTTGACGATGCATAATTTTTTTCCAATATTGTGACAAAGTGACATATCTTAGTATGATATCTGCGTGAATATATTATGACAGCCAGACAATATCCATCTAAAAACCCGAATTTACAACAGAATAGCTACAGGATTGCCTCATAGTTATGAATTTATACCCTGACCTTATGAATTTATACCCTGATAATGAGCCGCCTCCTGCCGGTGACGTCCTGAATGCGGCCGGAAGCGCCGATATAATTTTAATTTGCGAGCATGCCAGCAATCATATTCCGGCGGAATTTAATAATCTCGGGCTGAGCGACAGTCTGCTCGCCAGCCATATTGCCTGGGATATCGGCATGGCTGACCTGACCCGGCAGCTATCCGCCAAACTTGACGCCCCGGCCATTCTCGCCACATTTTCAAGATTGCTCATTGATCCTAATCGGGAGGATGATCATGCCGGCCTCATCCCGACTGAGAGCGATAAAGTTATCATCCCGGGCAATCAGAATCTGTCGCCGAATGATATTGAAAAACGCAAGAACCGTTATTACCACCGCTTTCATGACCGGATAGACCGGCTGATCAAAAACCGGATTTCAACAACACCATTGGTCTGTGACATGCATAGTTTTACCCCGGTCATGAACGGTCATCATCGGCCATGGCCGGTCGGCCTGCTCTGGAACCGGGACCCGCGTCTCGCCCGCCGCCTGATCACAAGCCTGCGGACACGGGGATATAATGTCGGTGATAACGAACCCTATTCGGGCCGGGATTTATTCTTTACCCTCAACCGTCATGGCCGGGATAACGGGCTCCGCCATACCACCATAGAAATCCGGCAGGACGAAATCAGTGATGGTGACGGCATTGACA
>JAADGA010000134.1 GCA_013152615.1 Alphaproteobacteria bacterium | reverse complement strand
CTGGTCGCCAGAGCGCTGCATGACTTTGGTAAAAGAAAGAACAGCCCCTTTGTTGCCATCAATATGGCCGCAATCCCGCGCGAATTGATCGAAAGTGAATTATTCGGCCATGAGAAGGGGGCGTTCACCGGGGCGGACAGCCGCAGTTCCGGCCGGTTTGAACAGGCTCAGGGCGGGACCCTGTTCCTTGATGAAATTGGTGATATGCCGCTGGAGGCCCAAACCCGCCTGCTCAGGGTTTTGCAGGAAGGGGAATATACCACTGTCGGCGGTCAACGGCCGATCAGGGCGGATGCCCGGATTATCTGTGCCACCCATCGTGATCTCAAGTCATTGATTAATCAGGGATTATTCCGGGAGGATCTCTTCTACCGGCTGAATGTTATTCCGCTCAGGATACCGCCGCTCAGGGAACGGCTGGATGATATTCCCGACCTCATGCGCCAATTCCTCAATCGATATGCGGTGGAGAATAGCCAGACACCAAAGCTGATCGAAATGGCGGCACTGGATTACCTTAAAGCACATGACTGGCCGGGCAATGTCAGGGAACTGGAGAATTTATGCCAGCGCATTGCCGCCCTCTATGTCGAAGATACCGTCACCCTTGATATTGCCCGTGCGGAAATGGTGCCGCTGGACGCGGGCGATCAGACCCGACGGGACGGTGTGGCCCATGAAACCCTGCAACAGTCAATATTCCGCCATTTAAAACGCTATTTTGATGCCCATCTTCCCCATGATCTGCCACCACCGGGGCTGTATTCCCGGCTGCTCAGGGAATTTGAAAAACCGCTGATTGAGAATACGCTGGCCGCGACCCGGGGTAATCAGATAAAAGCTGCGGAGCTGCTCGGGCTTAACCGCAATACCCTGCGTAAAAAAATACGGGATCTGGATATTGACGTGCACAAAAGGTAAAATACCCCAATAAAGCTATTTTACGATGTTGCATATTTGCAACAATATGATAGTCTGAGTCTCAGGTATTTATGGTTGGGTCGTTGCTATTCCGATGGACAAGAAAAAGTCAAAATTGCTTCGCAGGGTAAGGTCGTGGGCGAGAAAGGTCAGGCTTGCGAAAAAGCTGTCCTATGTCATGACAATTGCGGCAATTTTATCGGTGTTTGCCACCTTTGCCACCTTTTCTCATGTCGGCCCTTTCCTGCCAACATCGACCACGCTGTTTATTCTGCTGAGCATTAACCTGTGCATATTGCTTATTCTGGGGGCGATGGTTGCCCGCCAGATTGTCCAGTTGCGGGCAACCCATAAAACCGGTGCCGGCAGTTCCCGGCTGCATCGGCGCATCATAACCCTGTTCAGTATTATTGCCATTACCCCGACAATTATCGTGGCGATTACCTCCGGAGTATTCTTTGAATTCGGCCTGCAAAGCTGGTTCAGCAACAAGGTTCGTACCGCGCTTGATGATTCTCTGGCCGTGGCCGAGGCTTATATCGAGGAACATAAAAAGGCGATTCAGGCGGATATCCTCGGGGTTGCCCGTGATTTGAATTCGCAGGCCTTCACCCTGTCACAGAATCCACAATTGTTGGCGCGTGCATTGACCATACAGGCCCAGTTCCTGTCGTTGTCAGAGGCAATCGTTTTTGACCGTAACGGCCATGTTACCGCCCGGGCCAAGACGACATTGACCCTGACCGGGGATTCATTCCCCATCGCGGCCCTTGATCTGGCGGCCAAGGGCAATATAGTCCCGATAATCGGCGGCGAAAATGATGACCGGGTTCGGGTGCTGGTGGCACTGGACGGCTTTATCGGCCATTTCCTCTATATCAGCCGGTTTGTTGATCCGCGCGCGCTGGCGCTGGTCAAGAGCACCAAGGATGCCCGCTCGGATTATATGGTGGCGCTGAAGGAGCAGTCGCAATACCGCCTGTGGTTTGACCTGACTTATATTCTCATTGCCTTTCTGGTTCTGCTGGCGGCGATCTGGCTCGGTATTGATTTCGCCAAAAAGCTTATGGACCCGATTACCAATCTGGTCGACGCGTCGGAAAAGGTCGGACGGGGTGATTTTACCGCCCGTGCCCCGATCAAGAAAGACTATGATGACCTTGGGGGCCTGACCCGGGCTTTTAACAAAATGACCCGCCAGCTTGGCCAGCAACAGCAGGATATTCGTCAGGCCAATATCAAGCTTGAGGAACGTCACCGCTTTATGGAGGCGGTATTGTCCGGGGTATCCGCTGGCATTATGGGGCTTGATCCTTCGGGCAAGGTGACGTTGCCCAACAAAGCCGCGGCCAATATGCTCAACCTTGAGACTGACCAGATTACCGGGGCAAAAATTCAGGATATAATGCCGGAGGTTGAAGAGCTTTTCAACAAGATCAGGTTAACGGAAAATCCATCAGTACAGAACCATGTCGTCATCGAACGCGACGGCATTGACCTTAACCTGATGGTCAGGATAACCGCGGAAACCAGACAGGAAAAAATTCAGGGTTTTGTCATTGCTTTTGATGATATTACCGAACAGGTTGCGGCGCAGCGGACGGCCGCCTGGTCTGATATCGCCCGGCGTATCGCTCATGAAATTAAAAATCCACTGACACCGATTCAACTGTCGGCAGAACGGCTGAAGCGTAAATATTTCAAGGAAATAACAAGTGACCCCAAAGTATTTACCCAATGCACCGATACGATCGTTCGCCAGGTCGGCAATCTCCGGCATATGGTTGATGAATTTTCTTCCTTTGCCCGGATGCCAGCCCCGAATATCCGGCTGGAAAATCTGGCGGAGATTACCCGGCAGGCATTTTTCCTTCAGGAAGGGGCCAATAACCGGATCCACTTTGAGCTCGACTGCGCCCCGGAGGAGCTGACTATAGAATGTGATGCCGGTCAAATTGGTCAGGCCCTGACCAATATAATCAAGAATGCCACGGAATCGATTGCGGCGATGGCGACAGAGAAAGAAAATAACGGCCAGAAATATCAGGGCAGGATAAAGCTAATTCTACAGGACAAGGCCCGGGAGACCCGAATTCTGGTGACGGATAATGGCATGGGGTTGCCGGAACATCAGATGGATAAACTGATTGAACCCTATATCACCACCCGCGCCAAGGGAACCGGGCTCGGGCTTGCGATTGTCAAGAAAATAATGACGGACCATGGCGGCGATCTTCATCTGGAAAATAATATTGATGAAGGGGCGACGGTTAGTCTGGTATTTTATAAAAACATGAAATTCCGGGAAAATATCCCGAGCGACGGAGAAAGGCTGGCTTATGGATCTTGATATTCTGATTGTTGATGATGAGGCCGATATTCGTGATTTGATTTCGGGTATTCTGGATGATGAAGGCTATGAAACCCGGACGGCAAAGGACAGCGACAGTGCGCTCACAGAAATTGAGGCGCGGCGACCGTCGCTGATTATTCTCGATATCTGGCTTCAGGGCAGCCGCCTTGACGGCCTCGAACTGCTCGAAGTGATCAAGAGACTTCATGCGGATCTGCCGGTGGTTATTATCAGTGGTCACGGCAATATTGAAACCGCGGTATCGGCGATCAAGCTCGGGGCATATGATTTTATCAGCAAACCGTTTGAAACCGATAAACTGCTTATTCTGGTTGAGCGGGCAACCGAGGTCGAAAAGCTGCGCCGGGAAAATACCGAGCTCAAGGAAAAGGTGGGTTTTGATGTTCGCCTCACCGGGTCATCATCGGCGATTAATCTGGTACGCAATACTATTGACAAGGTTGCCCCAAGCGGCAGCAGGGTCATGATTTCCGGCCCCCCGGGGTCCGGCAAGGAGGTTGTCGCCCGGCTGATCCACAAACATTCCAAACGGTCCCGTGGTGCTTTTGTGGTGATTAATGCCGCCAGTATTTCTGCGGAAAATATGGAAAACGAGCTGTTCGGGGTTGAAGAGGCCGGTGAAATCAAGAAAACCGGGGTGTTTGAGCAGGCCCACGGCGGCACCCTGTTCATTGATGAAGTTGCCGATATGCCGCAAAATACCCAGGCGAAAATACTGCGGATATTAACCGATCAGACCTTTGAAAGGGTAGGGGGCAACAAGAAAGTGCTGGTCAATGTCCGGGTGATCAGCGCCACCAGCCGCGACCTCAGGGAACAGATCAATAATAATCTGTTCCGCGAGGACCTGTTCCATCGCCTGAGTGTCGTCCCGGTTCGGGTGCCGCCACTGGTTCAGCGGCGCGAGGATATTCCGGCACTGGTCCATCAGATCATGAATCAACTTTCCATAGCAACCGGGATATTACCCAAAAATATTGATGCGGACGGCATGAGCGCCCTGCAAAATCATGATTGGCCCGGCAATGTGCGCCAGCTGCGTAATGTTGTCGAACGATTGTTGATCATGTCGGCAGATAGCAAGACCATCAGCCTAAGTATGTTGCCATCAGAAATAATATCGGATATATCCGTTGTCCGCCCCAGTATGAATAACGACATCATGGCGTTACCGCTCCGGGATGCCCGCGAAAAATTTGAACGGGAATATCTCAAGGTCCAGGTCAGCCGTTTTAACGGTAATATTTCGCGAACCGCAGAATATGTCGGTATGGAGCGATCCGCGCTTCACCGCAAGCTGAAAAGCCTGGGGCTCGCGGGGAATGAAAAAACAATAGTCGAATCGTAAAAAAACCGGGTAAGGAAGAAGATGAAAGTTATTATTTGTGGCGCCGGACAGGTTGGTTTTAACATTGCCCGCCATTTGGCAAGTGAACAGCATGATGTCACCGTTATTGACCGCTCATCCGAATTGATCGCCAAAATACAGGGTTCTCTGGACGTGCAGGCGCTGGTCGGCTATGCGTCACACCCGGATTTGCTGGAACGTGCCGGGGCCAGAGACGCGGACATGATTATCGCCGTCACCTTGTTTGATGAGGTTAATATGGTCGCCTGTCAGGTCGCCCACTCGCTGTTTGACGTGCCGAAGAAAATTGCCCGCGTCCGGGCGCAAAGCTATCTTCACCCGATGTGGCAGGATCTGTTCAGCCGCAGCCATATGCCGATTGATGTTATTATTTCCCCGGAAAAGTGGCACAGGCTGTGATCAGGCGACTGGAAGTCCCGGGAGCCTTTGATATGGTGTCTTTCTGTAACGGTCTGGTGCGGGCGGTCGGGGTTCGTCTGCGCGAAGACTGCCCGGTTGTTGATACCCCGCTGCGTCAGTTGACGGAACTGTTTCCTGATTTGAATATTGTGGTCACCAGCATCATCCGCGAGGGCAAGCTGATCATTCCCTCAAGTGACGACCAATTGCTGGTTGGCGACAATATCTATTTTGTATCTGAAAGAGATCATGTGGAACGGGCGCTGGGCGTTTTTGGCCGAGATGAGGAGGAAGCCCGCAGGATTATTATCGTTGGCGGCGGCAATGTCGGGGCCTTTATTGCGAAAAAACTGATTACCAATGGTTCGAAGATTCAGGTGAAAATCATTGAAATTGATGAAGACAAGGCTAAATCAATTGCCCGGGATATTCCACAGGCCATTGTGCTCAACGGTGATGCGCTCGACGTTGATATTCAAAAGGAAGCCAATGTCAAGGCAACAGAAACCATCATCGCCGTTACCAATGATGACAAGGTAAATATCCTGTCGTCACTGCTGGCGAAACAGGCCGGGTGCCGCCGCGCCATCACTTTGATCAATAATCAGAATTTCGGGCCGCTGACCTATTCAGTCGGCATTGATGCCTTCGTTGATCCGCGCCAGACCACCGTGTCGAGCATCCTGCAACATATGCGCCGTGGCCGGATCAGATCCCTGCAGAATCTTGCTGGCGGGGCGGCTGAAGTGCTGGAGGCAATCGCCCTCGAAACATCCCCGCTCGTCGGCAAGCCGTTGCGGGAGATCAGGTTGCCTGCCGGTATCATTATCGGCTCGGTGGTGCGCGGCGACAAAGTCCTTGTGCCCAGAGGGGGGACAATAATCAAACCGGATGATGTCGTTGTCGTCTTTACCCGGCTGGAAATGATTAAGAAAGTAGAGGAACTGTTTTCGGTCCGTCTTGAATATTTCTAGATTTCAGGCTAAAGCAATTAATTAACAAGGTTATGAAAAAACTATAATATATTGAAATAACAGCATTTTCTCTAAAGGCTGCATTCAATTTCTTTCGGACGGTTATTTTCATCGAGTGCTACAAACACAAAATCACCTTCTGTCACCTTGATTTCGGTATCATGACCGCGCCGGAGGACGGTGACTTCAATATGCAGGGTGATCGAGGTGGAGCCGACTTTGACAATATCAGTATAGACACTGAGCCAGTCACCGGGCAGCACCGGCTGGTGAAATTTCATGGCATCAATAGCCACTGTCGCCACCGGTCCCTTGCAGAAATGAATGGCCTCGCCACCACCGGCAATATCCATTTGCGATAATATCCAGCCGCCGAAAATATGGCCGTTGGCGTTAAGATTGGCCTGCATCGGGACGGTTCTGACAGAGGGTTGCCGGTCGCCGTAATTATTGGTTCTTTTCATAATAAATCCTGTATTTTCAAATTGTTATATGTTTCTTCCCATCCAGATAACCCGGCCCAGTATATCAAGATCAGCGGGGTGACAGTCCTGCCAGCTTTCATAAAAACTGTTATCGCTTTTAATGGTGCATAATTTTGTAACCGGGTTAAGGGAAATGCGCTTTACCAAAATCATGTCATCATTTCTCAGCACATAGATGCCGTCATTTTTAAGCGATGTCAGCGTCATATCAACCAGAATATGATCACCGTCATATAAGGTCGGGTTCATTGAATCCCCGGACACGGTGATGACCGCCATATCATCTGCCGTTGCGTTGGAACTGCTTCTGATCCAGGTTTTCTTGAAGGCGAGCTTGTTGGCAACGTCGTTTTTCTCGACTACGGAGCCAGCCCCGGCGGCGGCCTCAATATCATAGACATTGACCCGGATATAGTCCTGATCAAATTCCGTTTCCGGATTATTGCTGTCGTCCTGATCCGGATTGATGAAATCATCGGGTGAGCCGAAATAATCCATGGTGATATGGAAATGATTAATAATTTTCTCCATATCATCTTCTTTGAGACATTTAGGAACGCCGCGTTTGATAAATTGTTGCATATAGGCATGGTTTTTACCGATCAATGCCGATACAGAGGCATAATCGTCACGCGAACTGGTCCGAATAAGATGGTCCAGCTTTTCCCTGACTTGAATATAATATTTATTATAGTCCATTTTCATCCAATCACTTTAGATAGGACTATAGCATATTATACCCGTGCAGAACAAGATATCTCGACTCTCAGTAGAGTCTCGGTTTGAAATTTAACGAGAAAAAGGCAATACGACTACCCCACTTAATCTTGAACACATGGCAAGATCAATAACAAACAGTTACGGAGACAAGGGGACTAAGCTCCTAGTGAGAGTTAGTACTTATCACTTTTTTCACGATTG
>JAADGA010000133.1 GCA_013152615.1 Alphaproteobacteria bacterium | reverse complement strand
CCCGCCACTCCCGCCACTCCCGCCACTCCTTTCGCCACCGCCACCCCCTTTCGCCGCCACCGCCCCTTTCGCCGTCACCGCTTTTTATTCTTTTCCACCGGAAATATGCGCCGCAATAGGAGACCGAAATGGTCCGGTTTAAACATGGTTTGGCGGATAGCGCGGCTGGCCCGGGATTACTTTACAACTGAATTTTTTTTGCTAAAAAAGCATTGGCATTTTACTTCACTTCGGGCTATTAAGCTACCAAGGGTCGCCAGACCGTATTTTCACTGAAGGCAGGGATTTAGCGTTTCCATGAATTTTGCCGGGGTAGTTTATATAGAAGGGGTGAGCACAGATGACTGAGATGCTGCTCGAATATCTTCCAATTCTGATTTTCTTTTTCATAGCCATAATTTTGTCCTGCATGTTTATTGCCATGCCGATGATGATTAACAAGCAGAAACCGGATACGGAAAAGCTGTCCGCGTATGAATGCGGATTTGAGGCCTTTGAGAGTGCGCGCAAACCTTTTGATGTGCGCTTCTATCTGGTGGCTATCCTGTTTATTATTTTCGATCTGGAGGTCGCCTTCCTGTTTCCATGGGCGGTATCACTGGGTAAAATCGGCCTGTTTGGTTTCGTGTCGATGATGATCTTCCTCGGCATACTTACTATTGGCTTTATCTATGAGTGGAAGAAGGGAGCCCTGGAATGGGAATGAAGCGATGGGAGTAGATATGCCCAAAGATGTCAGCGGCGGTGGTTTGCCGGTTCCGGATCAGGATGTTTATTTCAAATCGCTGTCAGACAGCCTGTCAGACAAGGGCTTTGTCGTTGCCAGCCTTGATGATGTCATCGCATGGGCCCGTACCGGGTCGTTATGGTGGATGACCTTTGGTCTCGCCTGTTGTGCGGTCGAGATGATGCATTCCAGCATGCCGCGCTATGATGTTGAACGGATGGGATTTGCCCCCAGAGCCTCCCCGCGTCAGTCCGATGTGATGATCGTCGCTGGAACCCTGACCAACAAGATGGCCCCGGCCATGCGCAAGGTATATGACCAGATGGCGGAACCGCGCTATGTGATTTCAATGGGTAGTTGTGCCAACGGCGGCGGCTATTATCATTATTCATATTCTGTTGTTCGGGGCTGTGACCGGATTGTTCCGGTTGATATTTATGTTCCCGGCTGTCCGCCGACAGCAGAAGCGCTGGTTTATGGCATTCTTCAGTTGCAGAAAAAGATTCGCCGGACCACGGCTCTGGACAGATAAGGAATGATACCGATGGGTAATCTGGATACACTCAACGACATGGGTCAGGCTATTGTTGGCGCGCTCGAAAATGAAACCAATGATTACGAGGTTACTTTCGGGCAGTTGACGGTAACGGCGCGTGCGGACAAGATTGTTACTATTCTGACCTTCCTCAGGGACGAGGGTAATTTTAAATTTGTCCAGCTAACCGATATCTGCGGGGTTGATTACCCCGAACGTACATTGCGGTTTGATGTGGTCTATCACCTGCTCAGCCTGAAGCATAACATACGGGTTCGGATCAAGGTTCAGGCCGATGACGAGGTTCCGGTGCCGTCGGTTGTCGGGGTGTATCCTTGCGCCAACTGGTATGAACGTGAGGTATGGGACATGTATGGCGTCATGTTTGACGGTCATCCTGATTTGCGGCGTCTGTTGACCGATTATGGTTTTCAGGGCCATCCGCAAAGAAAGGATTTCCCGCTCAGCGGCTATGTCGAGCTACGCTATAGTGAGGAAGAACGGCGGGGGGTTTACGAGCCGGTTCAGTTGCAGCAGGAATTTCGTAATTTTGATTTCATGAGTCCCTGGGAAGGGGCCGGATATATTCTTCACCCGGAGGAAAAAACCGGTGACGAGGCGGAACATAAGGGGCAGGAGAGTTAATATATGGCTGAGGTAGATATTAAAAACTACACGATTAACTTTGGCCCCCAGCATCCGGCGGCTCACGGGGTGTTGCGCCTCATTCTGGAACTGGATGGCGAGGTGGTTGAACGCGCCGATCCCCATATCGGGCTGTTGCACCGGGGGACGGAAAAGCTGATTGAAAATAAAACATATCTTCAGGCGATTCCCTATTTCGACCGGCTTGATTATGTCTCGCCGATGAATCAGGAGCATGCTTTTTGCCTTGCCATTGAAAAGCTCCTCGGGCTGGAGGTGCCGGAACGCGGGCAATATATCCGGGTGTTATATGCTGAAATTGGCCGGATTCTCAATCATATCATGAATGTTACCGCTCACGGCATGGATGTCGGGGCCTTGACGCCGATTTTGTGGGGGTTTGAGGAACGCGAACTGCTGATGGAATTTTACGATCGGGTGTGCGGGGCCAGACTTCATGCCAATTATTTCCGCCCCGGCGGCGTTCATCAGGACCTGCCTGAGGGTCTCTGTGATGACATTCTGCGCTGGTGCGATCATTTCCCCGCAGTGATGGATGACATGGAAACGCTGGTAACCGAAAACCGTATTTTCAAGCAGCGTAATGTCGATATTGGCAAGGTATCCGCCGAGGAATGTTATGCGCTCGGCTTTACCGGGGCGATGTTGCGTGGCTCCGGTGTCGCGTGGGATTTGCGTAAGGCCCAGCCTTATGACGTCTATAACGACATGGATTTTGACGTGGTTATCGGCAAAAACGGTGATTGTTACGACCGCTTTGTCCTGCGTATCGAGGAAATGTATCAGAGCATGCGCATTATCCGTCAGGCGATTGAGAAGATGCCCAAGGGCGATGTGCTGTCGGCGGATCATACCGTCACCCCGCCCCGGCGGTCGAAGATCACCACCTCGATGGAGGCATTGATACAGCATTTCAAACTTTATACCGAAGGCTTTAAAGTGCCGGAGGGCGAGGTTTATGTGGCGGTTGAGGCCCCCAAGGGTGAATTTGGTGTCTATCTGGTTTCGGATGGCAGCAACAAGCCCTATCGCTGCAAGATAAGAGCGCCGGGCTATGCCCATTTGCAGGCAATGAATCATGTTGCGACCGGGCATATGCTGGCGGATATTCCGGCATTGATGGGGTCATTTGATATTGTATTCGGAGAGGTTGACCGATGAACATCAGGGTAAGAAATGCGGAAAATTTTGAATTTACGCCGGAGAATCTTGAATGGGTAGAGGGCCAGTTGGCAAAATACCCGAAGGACCGGGCGCAAAGTGCGGTGATGCCGCTATTGACCCGGGCGCAGGAGCAGAATAACGGCTGGGTTTCCCGGGCGGTGATGGAATATGTCGCCGATTTTCTGGGTATGCCTTATATCCGGGTGCAGGAGGTGGCGACTTTTTACTCCATGTATAACCTGAAACCGGTGGGTCGGCATGTGATTGAGGTCTGTACCACCACCCCGTGCTGGCTTCGGGGATCGGATGATGTGGTGGCGGCGTGCAAGGCCGAGCTCGGGATAGAGTTTGGTGAAACCACCGGGGACGGTGAATTTACCCTGCTCGAAGTGGAATGTGCCGGGGCCTGCGTCAATGCGCCGGTGATTGCCTACAGAAAAGAATATTACGAGGATCTCGATGCCGCCAGCACCCGGAAATTTATCCGGGCGATCAAGAGCGGTGGGCAGTTGGCGTCCGGTCCGCAGAATGGCCGTCATAAATCGGCGGCGCTGTCGGGGCCGACCACGCTCAAGGAATTCTGTGCCGTTGCGGGAGGGCAGGACTGATGCTGGCAGACAAGGATCGTATTTTTACCAATCTTTATGGCTACCAAAGTTTTGGTCTCGCGGCGGCAAAGCTGCGTGGTGACTGGGACGGCACCAAAGAAATACTGGAAAAGGGTGCCGACTGGATCGTTGGCGAGATGAAGGCTTCGGGCCTGCGCGGGCGCGGCGGTGCCGGTTTCCCGACCGGTCTGAAATGGTCGTTCATGCCCAAAGAATCCGATGGCCGGCCACAATATCTGGTGGTTAATGCCGATGAGGGCGAGCCGGGGACCTGCAAGGACCGGGAAATTATCCGCCATGATCCTCATAAACTGATTGAGGGCTGTCTGGTTGCCGGTTTTGCCATGCGCGCCTGTGCCGCCTATATTTATATTCGCGGCGAATTTGTCCACGAAGCCGATGTGCTGGAAACCGCTATTCAGGAGGCCTATGCCGCCGGATTGATTGGCGATAATGCCTGTGGCATTGGCTATAAATTTGATATTTATGTCCATCGTGGTGCCGGGGCTTATATCTGTGGCGAGGAAACGGCACTGATTGAAAGCATCGAAGGCAAAAAAGGCCAGCCACGGATGAAACCGCCGTTTCCGGCAAATGTCGGGCTTTATGGTTGTCCGACAACGGTGAATAATGTCGAATCAATCGCGGTTGCTCCCACTATTCTCCGGCGCGGCGGGGCGTGGTTTGCCGGTCTTGGCCGACAGAATAACACCGGGACCAAGCTGTTTTGTATCTCGGGTCACGTTAATAATCCGTGTAATGTCGAGGAGGAGATGGGGGTCTCGCTCAAAGAGCTGATTGACACCCATGCCGGTGGCGTTCGCGGTGGCTGGGACAATCTTCTGGCGATAATTCCGGGGGGGTCTTCGGTTCATCTGTTGCCGAAAAATATTTGTGATACGGTCTGTATGGATTATGACGCGCTGAAGGCGGAAGGCTCCGGCCTTGGCACGGCGGCGGTCATTGTGATGGACAAGTCCACCGATATTATCCGGGCGATCGCGCGCCTGTCGGAATTTTATTATCATGAGAGCTGTGGTCAATGCACCCCGTGCCGCGAAGGCACCGGCTGGATGTCACGGGTGATGCAGCGGCTGGTCACGGGCGATGCGGAAATAGCCGAAATTGACATGTTGCTTGATGTGACCAAAAAAGTTGAGGGGCATACCATTTGTGCGCTCGGAGACGCGGCGGCATGGCCGATTCAGGGCCTGCTGCGACATTTCCGGCCCGAAGTGGAACGCCGTATTCTGGACCATAAAAAAAGCCGTAATGCGGCCTGAAAAATTGAAAAGTGTGGAGTTTGAATAATGCCAACGCTTAGCATCGACGGAATTGAAGTAGAGGTTGAAAACGGTGCCACC